>JAUVJM010000002.1 GCA_030596585.1 bacterium | reverse complement strand
TCCCCTCTTCCAGATACTGTGATACAAGCTCCAGTTTCTCTTTCGGAAAAAGATACATGCAGATTGCTATGAGATTGGTCCGGGGATGTTTCGGCTTTTCCTCGAAACTCAAAAGTCTCTGATTCTCATTGAGTTCCACGACACTGTATTTTCTGGCAAGTTCCGTCGGTCGCACACGATAAAGCCCGATTGTCGTTCCTTTTTCATCAAAAAAATCCACAAACGGGCGCATGTCAAAATCAAACAGGTTGTCCCCCGCGACAACAAGCAAATCTTCGGAAAGCCCTCCCCTCTCGATTGCAAACCTTATGTCCCCGATTGCACCCAGTTTATTGCTGTCATCCGTGGATCCGTCATTGAAAAGCCTGATCCTTTTCTTCGCTTTGAACCCCTCCATCCAGTGTTTAAATCCTTCATGGAACTTCTGATTAACTACCATGCAAATTTCATCAATCTCTGCTATTTCCTCAACTTTCTCTATAATATGTTCGACCATCGGTTTCCCGCCGATAGGAAGCAAAGCCTTTGGCTTATTCTCACTCAACGGGTAAAGACGCGTTCCGTAACCTGCTGACAGGATCAAAGCTTTCATTTTACAACGCTCCTCTGGATTGCCCTGTCAAGCAGGGCAATGACAGGAATTTATGTCACAGAGGCACAGAGAAAGATAGCTGATGTTTTTACTTTGTGCCTTTGCCACTTTGTGCCTTTCTTTACGTTTCACCCTCCCGCCAGTCTTTTTTTGAGAGTCTGGATTCTCTCCACAGGAGTCGGGTCCACTCCATTCAACAATGCCAGGTAGAAACTCACAAAATCACCCAAACAGATGAGCGAAAACATTCTTGCGAGGGGGGATTTGCCCTGAGACCATATTTCATCGATCCCTGCGGGAGCATTGCCTATTATAGCCTTTGTTATGTCCATGCGGACGCCCACTCTCTGATGGTCGCCGCTATCCCTCAGCATAATCACCCTGAAATTCTCCGTAATTTGTTCCAGCTTTTCCCATCCCACAATCTCATTATGGTCCAGCTCGGGAAAAACATGGTGAGAAGCAAAGGTTTTGCTATTCTCGTTTATCTGCGTCCGCCAGCGGCAAGCAACTGCGGAGGTATTCCTTGCAGAACCATATACAACAGGCACTCTCCCATACAGTTTTTGGGCAAGAGTCACGGCCGGATTGTCCGGGAAGGAAGAGTATATCTTACTCAATTCCTTCAACAATTTCAAGGTCTCTTCCATTTCCGCAGAGTGCTTATCCACGAACTTCAAATGTTCCAGGCTTATAAGCATCGGGAAGAAAAGATACCCAAGCGCGGTGCGCGGCGGCATCCCCCCCGGAATCGAAACTACAGGATTACCGTCAGACTGACAGCGTTTTCTCAAACTTCCGCCACTCGTTATGCCGATAACCCTCGCCGAGCGCGAAATTGCTTCATCATACGCACTCAGAGTTTCTTCTGTGTCGCCTGAGTAACTCACGGCGAAGAAAAGGGTCTGCTTATCAACAAAAGCGGGGAGTTCATAGTCACGCACTACGTGGAAAGGAACTCGTAACTCTCTGGTGAGATACGTGAAAAGCAAATCACCTCCGATAGCGGAACCTCCAAGCCCCGCCACCACAATTTTGTCCGCCTCCGCATATTCAGACGGCAGGTCAAGAGAATCCGCTATCTCAACTGCCTTCCCGCACTGTTTGTGAAAATCAGTGATAAGTCTGAACATGTTTGACTTATCGAGTTTGTCTATAAGATTCTTCCAATCATTGTTCTTCATAATACGCATATCTCCCGTGTGATTCCTACAACACATAAGTATTCAGTGAACCGCAGCCATTCCAAGTGTAGCTGCTGAGCTTGCTCGGCATTTAATGGCAAAATAAACTTTGCAACTACATGGTTTACATTCCTCCCATTCTTGATATAAGCTCAATGTAAGGCACAAATAGCGACGAGAACACGAACGCAACCAGAACCCCCATCATAATAATGAGAAGAGGTTCCATAGCTGTAGCGAGAGTTGAAGCAATGTCGCTTGTCTCTTCTTCATAGACCCCAGCCACTCTCTTCAAAACACTCTCCAGAGCTCCGGCTTCTTCTCCTACAATCAGCATGTCGACAAGCAGCGGCGGAAAAACGCCGGGGTTTTCAAGACACTTCTCAAAATTCTCGCCTCTTTCCACACCCTGTCTTATTTCGTCCAGTTTCCTTGCCACAATCCCATTTTCGCAGGCTTCAGCACAGACGTTCAACGCTTCCAGAATGGGCACTCCGCTCTCAAGCAAAATTGCGAAAGTGCGTGTGAAACGTGATATCAGCATTCTCAGATAGAGCGGCCCGAACACGGGAATCTTCAATCTTAACCTGTCAATAAGAAGTTTCCCTCCAACCGTTTGTCTCAACAGCCAGTACCCAATTCCCAGGAAGGCAGCGACAATCACCAGCAGGTACCAGAAATGATGTATGAAATCGGCGGTTCCTATCAGGATTTTTGTCAATAGCGGCAGTTCAGCCTCAACTTCCCTGAACAGATCCACAAATACGGGCATTACCGTTGTAGACAAGACAATTATGACGACGAACGCCATCGCCAGCACAACCACGGGATAAAACAAAGCTCCGCGCAATTTCCGCCGCAGAGAATATTCCGTTTCATAGAACTTCGCCAGCACTTCAAGGACTGATTCCAGCTTTCCGCTCATCTCACCCGTCCTGACAGTGCTAACATAAGTCGTGGAGAAAACATTCGGAAAAGATGCAAGAGCTTCCCAGAACGCACTCCCATTCTCAACTTTCACGCTGACTCTGTGCAATATTCTCCGGAGCTTTTCATTTCCCGTGCGTTTCACGAGAGTCCTTAGCCCGCGCAGAAGCGGCATTCCCGCATGCAGAAGGATGGATAACTCTCTCGTGAAATTTATTATCCGCCTCAGATTTATGGGACGCATGCGCCACAATATGTCCATCCGGAACAAAGACAACCTTCCTCCCGTCTCCTCCTCGATCACAGCAGGACCCATCTCCCTTTCGCGGAGGTCACGGCGCAGTGACTCTCTTATCTCATTCGTAAAGCGTATTTCATCTTCTCTTTTTGTCTCTTCATCGGCCATTTCTTAGCCTCCCCGCACAGTCCGCATCAGCTCTTCCGGAGTTGTAACTCCATCCTTCACTTTCTCAGCTGCATTTTCAAAAAGAGTTCTCATACCTTCAGAAATAACAGCCTGCCTGATTTCAGCCTCGGAAGCATGTCTCAAAATGAGTTCCCTGATCCGTTCATTCACCATGAGAACTTCAAATATCCCCGTCCGGCCGCGATACCCCGTATGGTAGCAGTAACTACATCCCTTCCCACGGGAAAGTCTTGTGCCAGGCTTAATTTTCCCCTTGAGTCCGGTTTCCTCAAGCACAGCATCGCCGGGTTCGTATTCCTCTCTGCAATGAGCGCATATTTTCCTCACCAGCCTCTGCGCGACGATGCCAATAATAGAAGTGGAGATAAGAAAATGCGGGACCTGCAAATGGGCAAGTCTGCTTATTGCTCCCACTGCGTCATTCGTATGCAGTGTACTGAAAACAAGATGTCCTGTCACAGCAGCCCCGCTTGCAATTTGCGCCGTTTCCACGTCCCGGACCTCGCCGACGAGAAGAGTATCAACATCCTGCCGCAAAACCGCGCGCAAAGTGTTGGCAAAGGTGCGGTTTATTTTGTAATCGACCTGTACCTGATTTATTCCGGGGAGCTCGTACTCAATGGGATCCTCTATTGTGACAATACTGTCAGTAAGAATATTAATCTGGTTGAGCGCCGCGTAAAGCGTTGTCGTCTTTCCGCAGCCGATTGGACCTGTTGTCAGAAACAGGCCGTATGGCTCATGAATGAGAGAATCGACCTTGGCATAATCCTCGGCATCAAGTCCCAGTTGCTTTAACCCCATGAAAACGTTTTTTGGATTCAGCAGCCTTACGACAAGCTTTTCCCCAAGGGACGTTGGAAGTGTAGCAATCCGCATGTCGTACGTCTCACCCCCTATCTCCATCGAGAAATGACCATCCTGAGGCAGCCGCTTCTGTGTTATGTCCATGTTGGAGAGGATCTTTAACCTGGAAATGAGCCCGGCTTCGATATTCCGGGGAATGGTCATGACATCATACAGCAGACCGTCAATCCTGTAGCGGACCCGCATTTCGGGTTCCTGCGGCTCAAGGTGAACGTCAGTTGCTTCCGAGTGAATAGCTCCCTCAATGACAGATGCCACCAGATTTACGACAGAAACGCTCTCAACCAATTCATCCAAACGTACTTCTTCTTTCCCTATCTCAACAACCGGCTTTTTCCCGTGCTTTTCTTTTGCAGGAGGCATTTCTTTCTTGCCGTAGACTCTGTCGATAGCTGCATCAAGTTGTCTGCTTCCTATTGCCAGCATAGCATCAATCTGCCTGCCGCTTATCATTCTCAGATCGTCAATTGTCGAAACGCTTTTCGGGTCAAGCATAGCGACAACTAATTTCCCTGCCTCTCTCCTAAGCGGCAGGACCCTGCGGCTGCGGACAAAGCTTTCCGGCAAAAGATCAACGACCTCCCCGTCAATTTCATATGTGCTCAGGTCAACATAGGGAACCCCGATCTCACTTTCGAGGATCCTCGCCAGTTCCTTCGAACTGATGAGTCCGTTTGACACAAGCAGTTCCCCGAAGTCCTTCCCGCTTTTTTCGCTCTCAGCAACCATCTCTTCAAGTTTTTCTCTCGGAATAAGCTTTTCTGAGAGAATTCCCTCCACAATGTATTCCTTTCTATGCTTCACCGCAACAGAAGGTAATTCTAATCTGAGTGCATCGGATATCTGCTTGGCATTTGCAAAACCGAGATTTATCAACGTCCTCCACAGTGAATGTCCTGTGCGTTCCTGCTCTATCAACGCTTTCCCAAGCTGCATCCTGGTTATGACATTTTTCTCAACGAGAGCCTCCCCAATCGCAAGTCCTGTCTTGCTTTCCGTTGACAAAGCTTCCTCGAGTTCTTTCTCTGTCACCCATCCGGATTCAACCATTACCTCTTTCAGTTGTTTCGGCTCCGGGTGCTTCGAGAGATGAATCTCATACGTTAGCAAATCTTTCGCGGTCTTCAGACTCAGGTCCTGCATCAGAATATCCAGCAGTCCACGGCCTGTTTTCTTCTGCCTGTCGAGAGCTTCTTCCATCTGATGCTCGGTAATAAGCCGCGCATGCTTCAATCTCTCATGGGTCCGTTCATCAGCTCCAGCTTTTGCCTTGTCCATATCGCACCTCCTATTCATCCCACGATGTTATAAACACGGCATCGCCCTCTTTCCTCAACCCCGCACGGATCTCCGACTGAACCTTCGTTTGTTTCATACCCGTAAGCGCGCCGGTCGCCGCTATCGTGAAACTGTCAGGCAAATCATCTTCTTCCTTCCACACTACTTCATATTTCCCGTACTCAGCCAGCGTTCCGGAACAACTGCCGGAGCTTTGTCCGCTGGCTACACCCGAGATAGCCATTTCAACGCCCGCCCGGGCGAGATAGTATGATTGCAACTGTCCGCTGAACCGCTTTGCCATCCTCATCTGAACTCCGGATAATCCGAGTAAAGCTCCCATAGTAATGGACGTAACTACTAAGAACCCTAAAACGACGGTCAGTGCAATTCCTTTTCTCCTCATAGTTTTCTCCCGGCAGGAATATGCACAATCGTGGATAACTCTCTATCTCCTTCCACACGAACGCTAACTTCTATTGCGGTCGGCAGAGACGACGTGTCATCCCATGAATCAACCCAGCCGGCAGATTGATTCCAGTAACGCATGTCAATCCGCGTTATGTACCCATTCCCGGAAGTCAGTTTGATGTCCCCGGGCATCCACCCCGCTTTTATACCCCGCAGACTCCTGCCCGTCTCGCTCAAAGCACTGGTTACACTCTGCCATGCCATGAACTCCTTTTCCCCATCTCGCCACACTCTTGCTGAACCAACAATAGACTTCGAGACAAGTAGAAGCATGAATGCGAAAATTGAAACAATGGTGAGAAGCTCAACCAGGGTTATTCCCGCTACTCTATTTCTTGAACTCATTTTTTATTTTCCGGGCTACGATACATATATGATACAAGCTGCAAACTCCGCTCGACATCCCTGTCCATCCAGGACACACGCACCACTATCTCCAGAACATCTTTTTCCGACGGAACACCGCGTATCTCTCTTCGCCATCTGAATACAGGGGTTGCCGCGGACAACCCTACGGAATCCTCGCCCTGTTCTACGCCAACACTCCCTGGATGGATGCCGGCGAAGGTCTCCTCAACCTTTCGCTGTGCGAGAACTCCGGCAAGAATCAGATTCCTGCTCTTTTTCCGCAGTTCCGTTCCTCGCGCGACCATCTTCGCGCACATTGACAAACCAAGACCCAATATCAGAACCGACACGATGACTTCAGCCAGCGTGAAACCCCTATTCTTTCGCAAGCCCTTTAGTTTTTTCACAGGCTTATTCTCTTACGACCCCTCTACTCCCCAACACTCTTTCGACTTCGTCTGCTGTTGAAAGATTCAGAACATCCAGAGCCATCTTCTTTGCCTCGCTAAGTGTCACGCTCCTTATAATACTCTTAATTGTGGGAATTGCAACGGGGCTCATACTAAATCCGTCAACTCCCAATCCAAGTAAGACAGCGGCAAATTGGGCTTCCCCGGCCATTTCACCGCACATATCAACATGGATGCCCTTGCTGTGCCCTGCATCAACTACTCTCTTGATAAGCCTTAGAACCCCGGGATGAGCCGGACGGTACAGATATGCCACCCTCTCGTTGATGCGGTCTATTGCTATAGCATATTGTATCAGGTCATTTGTCCCAATACTGAAGAAATCCACTTGTTCAGCAAGTATGTCGGCAATCATCGCGGCTGACGGCGTTTCAATCATTACACCGATTTCCACATTCTCATTGAAGCTCTTCCGTTCCCTGACCAAATCCCCCTTTGCCTTCGCCACAAATCGTTTTGCTTCTCTAAGTTCCTCCAAACTCGACACCAGTGGAAACATGATGCTTAGCTTCCCTTCCGTACTCGCCCGCAGAATAGCTCTTAACTGAGTTTCGAAAATCTCCGGCTGCTCCAGGCAAAAACGAATGCCTCTCCATCCCATGAACGGATTTAGCTCCTTCGGTATTTCGAGAGGCGAGACGAACTTATCCCCCCCCAAATCCATAGTTCTTATTACCACAGGGTGAGGCGCCATTCTACTGGCAACATACCGGTATGCCTCGTACTGCTCCTCCTCCGACGGAGGTTCCATACGGTCCAGGTAGAAAAACTCGGTGCGGTAAAGTCCTATCCCGTCAGCACCATGGGCAATTGCCGATGGCACGTCGCCAGCCATTTCGATATTCGCCAGCAGCTGCACCGCGTGACCATCCAGACTCTGTGCCGGCAGGCGGCTTAACTCCCGCAGCTTCTTTTCCTTAACCTCGAAGTAGATACGCTTTTCTTTATATTCCTTCAGAACGGCAGTATCCGGGTTGATAATGACCACCCCTGCCGTACCATCAATGATGAGCCTATCCCCTCGTTTGATTCTATGGCTAATGTCTTTCAACGCTACGACAGCCGGAATCTCGAGGGAACGCGCCATTATGGCAGTATGCGAGGTCCTGGAACCGATATCAGTCACGAAGCCAATAACTTTTTCCTTGTGCATGCCGGCCGTATCAGCAGGAGAAAGATCATGCGCAACTACAATCACTTCTTCGCGTATATCCGCCAGGCTCTTTTCTTTCTTGCCGAGCAGATTACGCAGGAGGCGCCTCCCAACATCCCTGACATCTTCGGCTCTCCCCCGCAGGTAACTGTCAGTTGACCTGGAAAGAACTCTTGCAGACTGCTCCAGAACTTCCGAGAAAACGTGGTCCACATTCAGTTTTTCCTTCCTGACCCTATCAATCGTTTTCTCAATCAAGATGGCGTCTTCCAAAACCAGCACATGGGCTTCAAGTATATGAGCGTGCTCATCACCCGCTTCAGCGGCAACTTTCTTCTGAAGCTGCCTTATTTCCTGCGCCGTTGCGGACAGGGCTTCCCTGAAACGCCGTATTTCAGTATCTATACTATCAACGTCTATCCTGATTCGCGGTACAGAAAGAGCATTGCCGGCAACTACATAAGCCTTTCCAACCACTATCCCCGGAGAAACGCCAATTCCGCTTAGTTCCATCTTAGTCTTCTCCAAAACCCTCGTTAATCAACTGCTCGAGATTATCTACCGCCTCCTCAGCATCTTCGCCTTGAGCCTCAATAACAAGCTTGCTGCCCTTAGCCGCCGCCAGCATCATAAGACCCATAACACTTTTGCCGTTGACAACATGCCCTTCCTTTTCGACAGATACCTTCGAGCGGAACCCATTTGCGGCCTGGACAAATTTAGCCGCCGGCCGCGCATGAAGCCCAAGTCTATTCCGGATTTCCACTTCAGCTTTACTCGACTCCAACTTGCCCCTTTCGTAACTACTCAGGAGTCAGAATACAAAATTCAGCAGACTGAATGTATATTTCGACTGCGGGACGGGCATGCCCGTCCCCTACAATCCCGTCTTTTGTCTTTTTTTATTCTGAATTCTGTATTCTGTTTTTCTATTGGTCTTCTACCTTCAACCTATCCACCTGATTTCTATTGTAACTCTTCTTTTTCTCCTTGTACCTGCGCATCTGGGTTTCAAGCTTATCCATCACCCTGTCTATCGTCCCGCGCACATCGTGTGTCTCCTCACAGGCGTGAAAAGAAGCACCTCTGATCTTTGTATCCACTTCACCAACATACCCGTGTTTTTCCATCGTCAGAATGACATTGGACTCAATCGCTCCCGCAAAATATTTCCCGACACCAGTGCGCACTCTTGCATCAATAGAATCACGCAATTCCTTCCCAATTTCAAAATGCCTCGTCGTTATACTTACATCCAAAAACGATCACCCCCTTATAAAATACAGTAATCAGTTGTCAGTGGTTAGTAAACAACACTGTAACTACTCAGGTGGATAAACTGTGAGCTGAAGCAAACACACTTTAACCTCATTTTTCCCTTCAGCCTAACAGTCTTCAGCCTAAACAACCTGAGTGGTTAAAGTCTAAAACCCTCTCCAAGATAGATCTTTCTCGCTTCTTCGTTCGTCGCGAGTTCATTCGAGGTCCCCGCAATAACAACTCTGCCTTCGAACATAATGTATGCCCTGTCCGTTATCGCGAGCGTTTCACGAACGTTGTGGTCCGTAATAAGAATCCCGAACCCCTTCCCCTTAAGCTCGGACATAATCTCCTGAATATCCGCAACTGCAATAGGATCAACCCCGGTAAAGGGTTCGTCAAGCAGGATAAAAGAGGGGGAGGTAACCAGCGCCCTCGCTATTTCAACACGTCTCCTCTCTCCTCCGGAAAGTGTATATGCTTTCTGGCCCGCCAGATGCGCAATCCGGAAATCCGCCATCAGCTCACACAGTCTGCGTTTCCGTTCACGCTTGCTCAGTCGGAGTGTCTCAAGAATAGCAGCTATGTTCTCAGCCACCGTAAGTCCTCTGAATACGGACGATTCCTGCGGCAGATACCCTATGCCACTGCGGGCGCGCATATGCATCGGAATTCGTGTTACTTCCCTATCATCGAGATAGATCTTCCCCCTGTCGGGACGAATCAATCCAACAACCATCCCAAAGGTTGTCGTCTTACCCGCACCATTAGGGCCAAGCAAACCTACAATTTCCCCGCTATCTATCTCCACCGACACATCACGAACAACTTCCTTCTTCCTATACGATTTGACAAGCTTCTTGGCCTTAAGTCTCATGATAATAATAGTGTAGTTGCAAAGTTATGTAAGTTCGGTGAACCCCCGTAAAGGATTATTGTTCGAGCTTGTCGAGAACCTATCTTCTCGATGCGCTTTTGCTTACTCGAAGAATAAACAGGGCTCTCTGCAACTACAATCTTAATCCTGACTTATGTAGAATTTTCCCTTCGCTCTGCCCCGCGCTTTTATCTTCTTCTCGTCTCTGCTCCAGTCCAATCTATCACACTCCATCCTGCCCCAATTCTCGGACGTCACAACCACACTCCCATTAAAATGGATATCATCCGTTTTCTTATCTATAACGCCGCTGGCAGCTTCGATTATTACCACCCCATTCGATGAATGCCACACAACCCTCGGTTTCTCCAGACGGACAGTATCGCCGGCAAGCCCCCCAGCGCTGCTGCCCTCCACTTCGACAATGACCTTCCCGCCCTCTGTTATTGTGTACAGAAATCCTCCTTCCATTCTTTCACCACTGCCTGCATCAGTTACCGCAGCTGCCGGCAGCACCGTCGCTAATTCTTTTTCTCTACTGCACGAGGTCACACAAAAGAATAGGCACAAAATAGAAAACAGGCACAAAGGCACAGAGTTTAAATGTTTTTTTGTCTTACTTTGTGTCTTTGCCACTTTGTGCCTGCCCGAAAGCTTCCTTCCAAGTTCACCTCCCGGATGATAGAGAGCATAATCGTCCCTGCGAAACCCCCGCCTGTCCAGCAAAACCATCGCGAGCGCATCGCCAAGTGCCAGTGTCGCAGTCGTGCTGGCAGTTGGAACCATGCCCATCGGACAGGCTTCGCGTTTCACCCCGACATTGAGAACCACATCGCTCATTTTTGAGAGAGAAGATTTATTTCTCCCTGTCATTGAGATCAACCTTGCTCCGATTTTCCTGATAATGGGAACGAGACGAAGCACTTCTTCCGTCTCGCCGCTGTTGGATATGGCCAGGACCACGTCATCCTTAGTGACTATTCCCACATCGCCGTGAATCGCATCCCCCGGATGCAAAGTTACCGCGGGAGTTCCAGTACTGGCGAAAGTGCGGGCAATTTTCGTGCCCACAATACCTCCCTTCCCCATTCCTGTAACCACGACTTTCCCCCGGCACGCATAGATGAGCTTGACAGCCTCCTTGAAATTGTCGTCGAGATTCTCAGCCACGTTCTCGACAGCCTCAGCTTCTATCATCAAAACTTCCCTTGCCCGCCGCAGAATTTTATCTCCAGACATGACTACCTCAGACCTTGGCATGTCATTCTGAGGAGCATTAACGCCTGTCCTCGAGCGAAACGAAGGGACGAAGAATCTCTATAGATTCTTCGCACAGTTTATCCCGAAATCATTCGGGGCTCAGAATGACACATTGTTCTAATCAGGAATTGCTACTATTTCTTCAATTGCCTTCACCTGCTTCAGAAACCCCTTCACTTTATCAAGCGAGAGCATGTTGGGTCCGTCACAGGGAGCTTCTTCAGGTTTCCGGTGTACTTCAATAAACAGCCCGTCGCATCCGGCTGCCACAGCGGCTCTGCCCAAAGGCATGACAAATTCACGCTGTCCGCCCGAAGCGTGCCCCATCCCTCCCGGCAGTTGAACACTGTGCGTCGCATCGAACACAACAGGACAGCCAAATTCTCTCATCTGCGGAAGGGACCGCATATCCACGACCAGATTGTTATAACCAAAACACGTTCCTCTTTCAGTCACAAATACGTTATCATTTCCAACACTTCTAACCTTCTCGATAATATTCCCGATATCCCAGGGCGCCATAAACTGCCCTTTCTTTATGTTTACCGGTTTACCTGTCCCCGCCGCGGCAAGGACAAGATCCGTCTGACGGCACAAAAATGCCGGTATCTGCAGAACATCAAGGACGCTGGCGGCACTATCCACTTCCTCCCTGCAATGAATGTCGGACAATACAGGCACTCCTACCTCGCCTCGCACCTTTTCGAGAATTTTCAGTCCTGCGTCAAGCCCCGGACCACGGAAGGAACTTATTGAACTGCGGTTAGCCTTATCGTAAGATGCCTTAAAGATAAACGCAATTCCGACCTCCTCGGTTATGGATTTAAGCGCACCGGCAATCTCCACACAGAAACTCTCATTCTCTATAACGCAGGGCCCAGCAATGAGAACCAGCCCTTTCCCGATAGTAACATCACCAACCGGAACTTTTCTCATCTCACTCATAAATTAGCGCACCTTCAGCGCGAACTCTATTGCCGGTAATTTCTAGTCGTCATTCCCGTGAAAACGGGAATCCAGGCATTTCTGCTGGAATCTTAGATTCCCGCTGCAGTTTACCCCGTACTTGATACGGGGCGGGAATGACAAACCAGAAAAAGGAAATTCCGATATAGTCAAGTTACCCCTATCATCCCCATCAATTCTTTCTGATTCAACAATGCCGTCCCCCGTTTGCCAACGACAACCCCGGCTGCATAATTCGAGATGACAGCCGCCTCGCGCATACTGGCACCGCAAGATAGTGACAACGTCAGCACTCCTGTTACGGTATCCCCTGCACCGGTTACGTCATACACTTCCCTTGCTACCGTTGGAATGTGTGTAACCGCGCCACTTCTTTCAAAAAGGGACATCCCCTCTTCTCCCCTTGTAATCAGAACTGCGTCACAAGCAAGAGACTTGACCAACTTCCTGCCGGCATTTAGAAGCATTCTGTCGGTATCTATTGCGAAATGCTGGTTCTGCTCAACTTCAGAGCAGTTTGGGGTAATCACCGTTACCCATCTGTAAATGTCAAAATGGCTTGTCTTTGGGTCAACTGCAACAGGCAGGTTCCTTTTCCCTTTCAGCTTTCTCAATTCCCGGACAAGTTCTTTTGTGACAACCCCTTTGCCGTAATCAGATATGATAATCCCATCAACATTGGAAATTACTTTCCCGCAGTAGTCAAGAAGTTTTCCCATAGTCTTCACCGCAATCTTCTCGGCTGCTTCCCTGTCCATTCTGACAACCTGCTGGCTGTCCGCGATGATCCTGCGCTTTAGGGTAGTAATCCGGCCATTCTCCACAACGAGGCCCCCGCAATGGACATTTCTGAGTTTGAGCTCCCTTTTCAGTGTCCGTGCCTCAATATCCTTTCCGATAACTCCGGCAAGTTCCACCGAAGCCCCCAAATTACTGAGATTAGCCGCCACATTAGCCGCCCCCCCCGGAACACACGTTTCCGAACTTACCCTCACTACAGGTATGGGAGCCTCAGGAGAAATGCGGGAGACTTTCCCCCACACAAATTCATCAAGGATTACATCTCCGATTACAAGAATCCTGACATTCGAAAAAGCCTTGACTATTTGCCCCAGATGCTCTAAATCTCTTTCAGCTTTGTCCATCGATTTCACTCCACACTACTGCAAAGAAGTCCTCTGGATTCCCGCCTTCGCGGGAATGACACCCATCAGAAATTAATGTTACAGACCACTACTGACCGGGCTGATAGTCTACTAACACAAAACTCAAGTGCCCGAAAGCCACCCTGGCGGTTATAAAAACAGGGATTCTTTTCTCATCGTCAGTCAGCCATATCAATACGTTCCCCTTCTCCTTCAGAATTCCCCCCAGCCTCACATCTCTGAGAATTGGCTGGACGACAACAGTTCTCACATTCCTTCCCCATTTTCTCACAGTCTCTTCCCGCAAAACTTTCACTTCCACACAGTAGTTCTTCTCATCAGCGTTTACATTTACGGACACAGTCTGCCCAACATCAAGCACCTGCGTTCGCAAATAGTAGAATGATGAAAGACTATCCTGAATGCCGGGCAGGATTTCCATTTCCCTGTCCCCCGTGCGGGCAACATTCCGCGTACGGTCAAAAATCGTGACCTCACTGTTTCTATAACTGCGCCCTTCGCGCAGGTGTTTCTCAAAGCGTACAGGCTCAAGGTTTCTTACGTCAACAAAAGACTCTATCCTGTCTTTCACCCTGTAGAAAAGGGAGAAAAGAGTGGACGAGCTTGCAGTCGCCAGAAACCGGTAGACCTCCGTTCCATCAACCTCACTCATCCCGCCGACTTCCAGAGTAGCTATCCCCGCCGGTGCTGCAAGGTATATAACACGGAAGACAAGTTTCTCACCCGGACCAAATGGGTGCTTTTCCAAACACTCCGTCACACTTGGCAAAACCAGCACAAGAAAAAGCGATAGAACACACGGACATAAACGCACACGTAACATAAGACATCCCTCACGAATAACCATTAAATTACCAGAAATTGGCTGCTACAGGGCAACCGCACCCTTCAAGGTGCGCGACCTTTCGCAGGCTAAAGCCTGCGGCTACCTCTTGTAGCTTAATGGTTACCTTAAGACTTACAACTTACGGCTGCCCTATTATATTCGCTCTGTTTCAGCGATTGCAACAGAATTCCCCTTACTTCTTTATCCCCAACCTCTCCTTCAGCCTGTCTCGCAAAGGCTCCGGAAATTCACCTTCCAGAACCCGCTTCACGACGGAGTTTCTTATCACCTCAAACGGAGGTAGAGACATTCTTTCCGTCCCGCCATATTTCTCCATATACCTGCTCCATATGAGTCTGGCAAGACTATCGAGACCCGCTGATTTCTCATCGTCACCGATTGCCAAAGAGAAAAGAGCCTGTCTGAGAATCCCCTGTATGAACGCGGACATCTCAAGAGCGGAAGCGCCCTCCATGTCCGCCCTCATCCGCAGAAAGATATAGTCCTCCAAACCAATCCGGTACCTGGAGGGATTCAATTTTCTCAGCCTTTTGTAAGTCTTGAGTGATTCTTTGCTCCTGCCATACGTGTATAGAAGCACCACAGCCGACTGGAGAAAATTCTCATGCGCCGAGGCTAATCCGATATTCCCTTCATATTTCTCCCTGAGTTCATTGTAAATGCGGTCTGCAGTATCTATAAACCTGAAGTCCGGCTCCGCTAAAATGAATCCTGTATCCGTTCTCACAATCCTTCCTGTTTCACACAGACTGATTACAGCGTGGAGTATCAAACGCTCGTGGTTGATGCCAATCTGTTTCCCGCGAGCCTCAAGTCCTTTTTGCAGCCAGTATATTGCGTGCGACTGGGCAAGTCTCCAGTCAAGGGGTCCATAAATATCAGTTAGTTTTAGCATCCGCTCCGGATCCAGCTTCAGTTCATTCCTGAGTCTTTCTGCCGCCTCTCCGCCGGAGTTAGCAAGCGAACCGTCCTCACCAAGAACATCCTCCATCTCCCGGGCAAAGCTCATCTTATAGTACCAATGAAAAGTATCGGATGACTGGGCAATCTTGTGAAGGTATATCCACGCAAGTTCGCGGTGCAGCAAACTGCTTTCCGGATTGTACTTCAGACCTTCATCCCTCAATAATTCGATTCCCCTCTTTATCCACAGCCACCGCTCTTCCGGTATCTCCAGCTCCACCGATATATTATATGCCATGTTCCACGCATTATGACTCCACACCGCCTCAATCCTCGGTTCCATCTTTCCTATCCAGTCATAAATCTGGACCAGCTCAAAATATTTCCCCCGCCGCTGTAATTCCATTGCCCTCACCCAGAGGTAATCCACAACAATGCCGCGAAAACCTCCGAGTGCGGTAGTCGTCAGGATAAGCTCAGGCGGGGCATTCTCAAGCGGCACGCTTGCAGTCAGGTTAAATCTCTCCCTCTCCTCATTTAAATGCCCAAGACACAAATACGCGAGGAGAAAGATAACCGCGGATAGAAAAAACATAACTATTATAGTGCGGCGTCTCATAAGCCTTCTCTATTTGCCCGGCCACTCTGGAGTGGTCGGGTCGCCCCTACTGCATTATCGCTAATTCCCGCCGGTTAAATATCACGTACGCGAGACACCCTGTCACTCCCGAACGCAGAAGAACAACCCAGATAAGCCCTTCAATAACCCTGCGCCATCTGATAAGAACTCCACCTGCAAGATACGGAACAGGGTCATAAGCCCTGAGGTCCGGCAGAACCTTTAGCGCCGCCGCCGCAACTTTTCTCGCCAGAGCGGCAGCCGGTACAACAGTCTCGCGGGAACTTCCCGACTCAGGCAATGGGGAACCCTGTATCAAGACACTGAATGATGAAACGCTGAGACTCATGATGAGTACGAATATGGAAAAAAGCGCGGCGACGGGAAACGTTAGAAACGTAGATGCCCCCAGTGCTACAGCCGCTATAAAAGCAAGCCTCAAAAGCACGAGGAGCAAAGCCCGAAAGAAATTCCCTCCGAAGTTCCCTGCCCGGTACAAAATGGTCACGTCCTCACCGGGGAAAATGACAGATACCCCGGGAGCGGAAACGTTCAAGAAACTTATCTTAAGTCTGCCGTCGGGAGATACAACCGAGGCAGGAATCCGAAACTCGTGGAACGATTTCGCAGGCAGGCTGGTTACGTGCTCATAGAACCCGCGGTCCTCACTTCGCGCTGTCCAGAGTCCTGATATTTTCTCATCACTGCTGCCGGAAGTGTAATATCTGAATTTCAGAGTAATGACTTTTTCCGAATCCGAACACCCTATGTTTTCAAATACCCATTCCTTTTCATGTCTGAAAGGCACAACAGAAGCGGTTCTCCCCGTCTTTCGGGAGACGGCCGGGACTATCTCAACCCTTGCGGTCAGCACATCCCTCATGAGCTCGGGGTGTTCCCCGTCTCTCCCTTCGAGAGGTCTACCAAGGTACATCACAGCCCCATAAATAGCACCCCCCAGACATAGCAGGAGTGCCGTGTTGACAATCATAACGCCAAGCCATTTCCCCGCAAGAATCTCCCACCTCTTCACGGGTTTGGTATCGATTGTAAACATGACCTTGTTACGAATGTCACTGCAGAAAGTCGAGGTGGACAGAAACAGTGTGAGGACGGACAGGACAATGTTCAAAAGACCCAGTGAGTAAGCTAATGTTATCTGGACCTTTCCCTTCTGAGTACCATCACTCTTCAGCGTAAACGGAACCGACGCCAGCACAACCACGAGGAACAGCACAAATACCAGAGCGAGTTTCATCCTCACTACATGCCGGATTGTGTTAATGGCAATCGCCAGTAGTTTCATAGGAAAGCCTCACGAATCCTGCCCCGAAATAAATATTCGGGGTTCGGGAAAATCCTAAGCACCAAACTCTAAACCCTAAATTCTAAATGACACCGTAGGTGTCACCCTGAGTGAAGCGAAGGGTCTACTGAGTGGAAACGAGATTCTTCCCCCTCGCTCCGATCAAGGTCTTCATGACAGCAAAACCGCTTTGGGTTTCGGATTTTGGATTTTTTTAGTGTTTCGAGTTTAGTATTTAGTGTTTTCTAATCTATTGTTAATCTCTCAATGACAGACTGTTTCTCATCCGCCGATGCAATCTTCACTTGCTCAACCGGGGACTTTTGCCTCTCCGCCGATTCGAGATCGCGAATTGCACTCAGGAAAAATTCCTCGAGTGAGCTCATGGGAGTATTCACGTCTACCTTCGCAGATTCATCCCGCAGGGCATTCACAACTCTCTCAACCGTAGAGCGTGGAACACCCGATACCGAGATATGGGTAACGTCCTTCCTTGTAAGGAGTTCCTTTACACTTCCCTCAGCAATGAGTCTGCCCGCGTAGAGAATCGCGATTCTGTCACAAATATCTTCAACGTCGGCAAGAAGATGACTCGATATGAGAACTGTCTTACCCAGCTTCTTCAACTCAAGAACGAGCTGCCTCACCTCCTGTCTTCCTATCGGGTCAAGGCCGCTCGTAGGCTCGTCCATTATTACCAAGTCCGGGTCATTAATCAAAGCCTGCGCGAGTCCGATTCTCCTGGCCATGCCCTTTGAATATTCGCCGACGGGCCGGCGCCTTGAGGGCATAAGACCCGACATCTTCAGAAGCTTCTCTGTCCGGATTTTCCGCTCGCTGGAACTCAGCCCAAAAAGCCGCCCATAGAAATCCATGGTCTCATTCGCATTTAGATATTTGTACAGATATGATTCTTCGGGAAGGAAGCCGATACGTGATTTCACAGAGATGTTTCTGGGAGACAACCCGAATACCCTGACCGTTCCTGAGGTCGGAAAAAGAAGCCCCAGTAAAAGCTTTATCGTAGTAGTCTTACCCGAACCGTTCGGTCCGAGCAGACCAAAGACCTCGCCCCGCCGAACGGTCAAGTTCAAATCGTCAACCGCTCTGGCCTTGTCCCGGTGCCAGAAATCCCTGAAGACTTTCTTTAGTCCTATGGTTTCAACAACGGCATCCACGTAAGACATCCCTCATAGAGACAGCAATCACCCATGTAGGGACAGGTCGCGACCTGTCCCTACTAATGATTACACAACTGCCTTAGCTGCTATATCCAACTAAGCGGGCGCTATTGAACACGACCATCAATGAACCGACAGTATAGAACATGGCCGCTATAACCGGCGTGAGAACCCCGAGTCCGGAAAGTGCCAACCCCCCTGCGACAAACCCTATTCCGAGAACCAGGTTCTGGTAAACAATCCGCATCGCTGTGTGTGATAGCTTTATCAGGAAGGGCAAGCGGCTGAGATCTGAACTCATCAGAGCTATTGTTGCGCTGTTTATGGCTATGTCGTTACCGGCAGCTCCTATCGCCACTCCGATATCTCCTGCCGCGAGAGCCGGCGCATCATTAACGCCATCCCCCACAACTGCGACACGATGCCCCTTCCTCTTGAGGTCCTCAACAAGCTCCAGCTTCCTTTCCGGCAAACATTCAGCTTCATACGTCGTGCAGCCGAGTTCCCCTGAAATCCTTTTTGCTACTGCCTCCTTGTCACCTGTGAACATCATAATCCGCTTGACGCCAAGTTTCTTGAGTTCATCAACTGCATTCCTCGCCTCATCCCTCGTCTTATCCTCCAAACCGATACACCCTATACACTCTTTTTCCCTTGCCACATAAAGCGCGCTCAGTCCCTCCATCCCTGCGCCGCGCAGGTCAGTACAATCCACTCCCTGCTCGGTCAGCCACCCCTCTCTGCCGATGAGAATTGTCTTCCCCTCAAACAAGCCCGCGACGCCTCTGCCGGCAACTTCTTTGAAGTCTTTACATTCACCAAGTTTCAGCCCTGCTTCCGTTGCTACCCGGAGAATTGCCCTTGCCATCGGATGATTGCTAAACCTCTCAAGGGAAGCCGTCACCCTTAAGAACTCCTCGCCGGAAACACCTTCTCTCGGCGAAAGACGTCTGACCACAAGTTCCCCGGTAGTAAGCGTCCCCGTCTTATCAAAGGCAATAGCGCTGAGGCTCCCTGCCGTTTCAATGTCCCCAACGTTCTTGATAAGAATTCCCATTCTCGCCGCGCAGGAAAGAGCCGCCACCATCGCCGTCGGCATGGCAAGAATCACTGCCGTCGGACAGCTCACCACAAGAGCGGTCACTGCTCTCGTTGCCTCCCTCGTGAAGAAAAATATTGTGCCTGCTATCATCACAACGAGAGGCGTATACCAACCTGCGTAACGGTCCATCAGCCGCATTATCGGAAGCTTCGTTTCCTGTGCCTTGATTATCAGCGCGCGGACTTTGCCCAGAATCGTATCTGAACCTGCCCGGCTTACTTCCACTCTCAGGACTGAGGTCAGGTTGGTCGTGCCCGCAAACACTTCCTCACCTTTGCTCTTGTCCGCAGGGATTGACTCCCCGGTAATAGTCGCTTCGTTTATCGCACTCGTTCCTTCCAGAATCACACCATCCGCAGGTATGTCCTCACCCGGCCGTATCAAAACGACCTGCCCGGGGGAAAGACCTTCTGCAGAAACCTCCGCCTCGGTACCATCCTCCTGCAGAACTCTTGCCTTTCGCGGTCTCAGGGCAAGCAGCTGTTCAAGTGCCTCGTGAGCCCCAAGAGCTGCCCTGCGCTCTACAAGTTCCGCTATCAGCATGAAGAAAGCTACAATGCCTGCTGTCCGGTAATCCTCAAGCGCAAAACAGGCAATCACCGCAAGCGCCACCAGTTCGCGCATCTTCCGCTCACCGCGAATAATATCCTCCACCGCACCGAATATCACAGGAGCGCCAAGAATTATCGCACCAATCATAGCGCTGACCGCGCTCACCTCAGCTTCCCCGAAAAGAGCTCTTGCAAAAAAGGAGTTAATAACAAGCGCACCTCCGAGAAATGTCCCGGTCAGCCGGATTGCCACATTCCGCTGTTTTGCCTCAACACATCCATCTGAAACCATCTCAATCTCCTGCTGTTAATGCTCTGACATAAGTTCTTGACACATTTTGTATTATCATTCCCGTCATTCTCTTGTCATTCCCGCCCCGTATCAAGTACGGGGTAAACTGCAGCGGGAATCCAGACTGTAACTATGGATTCTGGATTGCCCGGTCAAGCCGGGCAATGACGGGAATTTATGTCACTTTTTGCCTATTTCTGCGGTCCAATAATAATCCTGATTTCACGGTCCGCCGCACTATCGCCTTTTGCAATTATGAATCTTTCCTCAACGCCGGCTAAAACTTCTCCGATTACTTCATGATAGAGTTGGTTCAAATACACCGTAAGCTTTTCCGGTTCCCCCGGATACTCGCGCAGGAGGCTCTTCAGGTATTCACTGTCCGCACTTGCCTGTTCGACAACTTTGGTGTTGTAAGTTTTCGCATTGGACACAATTCGCGCCGATTCCCCTTTTACCTCGTTGACTATACGATTCTGGAAAGCGAGCGCCTCATTTACCCTGCGGCTTCTCTCCTGCTCTGCCCTGATTACGGAATTGAATGCGTCCTTCACCTGCGCCGGAGGCAAAGTTCTGAGGTCAACCCCTTCAATGGCAAGACCAACGTCAGTTCTTTGCAATCCCGATTCAATAATTCTCTGGACCCTGCGCCTCAGTTCATCAACATCTGTTCTCAGCGCCTCATCAACTCCGAAGCGCGAGGTTTCACGGATAACTGCACTCTCAGTGAGCACCCTCAACACTCTTTCCGGCTCCTCTGCTCCGATTACATATGCCTCAGGATCAACTATTCTATAGCGAATTACCCACCTCGAGTGAACGATATTCGCATCTCCAGTCAGACAATATCTGTCAAAGCCGGGTCTCAGCTTCCCCGGAATCGTTTTCCTTCCCTCCAACGTCCTCTCCGTATCGCCTGCCATGAAAGATACCTCTATGCTGTGCACCCTTGCCGCAGGTATGGTTATGTGTTCGTCTATAGGAAACGGCCATGCCCAGTGTAACCCAGGTTCGAGAACCCTTTCACCCGGCTTTCCGACTATTCTCCCAAACCTGAACACTATTCCCGCCTCATGCTGTTCCACAACAAATATCCCCGACGTCAGGAACAAAATCAGGACAACAGCCATAATCACCTTGAGAATGTTGAAGCTGAGTCTCAGCGCGTCTGTCAGAGAATTCCTGGCAGCGTCAATCATCCCTTCGGTCCGTCGTCTGTCGTCTGAAGTCTGAGGTCTGATGTCTGATGTCTGTGGTCTGTGGTCTGTCATTTGCCCAGTTCCGGCATCTCTTCCAGTAAGTCATACGGCGGCATGCCAGTATCAAGGATAACCGTTGTTTTCTCCTCGAGCGTTTCCCTCAAGGCATCCAGTTTCCTCAGGAATATTGCCAGTTCTTCATTTTCCGCAAACACCTCGTAGTATTTCGCGGCGAGTGCATCCCCCTCGCCCATTATTCTCTTCGCCTCCGATTCCGCAGCAGCGAGGATCCTGTCCCGTTCGCTTTCAGCATTTGCCATTATCGTGTTGGCTTCTCCCTCACCTTCAGCGCGATAGCGTTCTGCTATCCGCTCCCGCTCCTTCTTCATTCGCTCAAAGACCTTTCCCGTTGTATCCTCAGGGAGAGCCACTTCCTCTATCTTGACAAACTTGACTGCTATCCCATAATTCTCTTCAGTATCCCTTGCCACCAGTCTGAGCATCTCGCTCTCAATCTCATCAAACTGCAGGCTCTCCGGGTCAGTAGATATGAAATGGCTCAGAGGATGAGCACCCATCACCGCATTCTTGTAATTGCGGAGAACGCTCTGCACGTTTCTCTCAGCTTCAGCTTTTGTCCCTACACTTTCAAGGAATTTGAGGGAGTCCTCAATCTTCCACAGCAGTGAAGCCGCCACGATGATATTCTTCCCATCCTTTGTATAGGTTTCCTCAAACCTTGTCCGGAGGACCTGCAAACGTGAATCGAACCGGTACAAGGACTGTATAGGCCACGGCCACTTCCAGTATAACCCCGGGGTTTTCAACACCAGCACCGGTTTACCGAACGTGGTGATTACCGCCTGCTCATTCACCCTCACCTGGAATGCTATCAGGTAGAGTATCAGAATTATGACGATTGCTCCAGCCGTCAATATCGTAAAAATATTTTTCTTCATCACTTCTCCTCCATTCCCGTTAAATCCATATCGAGAAGGTCCGGTCTAAGTTTTTCTTTCACATCCACGATTATAACCTGCCTGGCATTAGGCTTCTCAGGCATAACGTATTTTCTTGTATCTTTCAATGCATCCTCCATCATATCCAGAAACTTCCTTGCCCGGTAAACCCTTGTTAATCTCCTGTCAGCTTCGTTCTGTTTCCTAAACTGTTCAACTGCCGCTGACGCTACAGTCTCCCTCCTGAATTTGTACGCAGCTGCGCGCGTTTTCAGTACCGCTCTCTGGTATTCAGCCAGCGGAATAACACGGTTCCTGTAGGATTCTGCCGCAAGCACTTTCGTGTGCTGTTCCTCAATTGCTCCGACAACTTCCTGGAAAGCGCCTGCCACCTCAACCGGGGGATGCACGTTTCCAAAGCCAACATACACTATCTCCAGTCCAAGCTCCGCGTGTTTGCATGCGGCTGATATGCGGGAAGCGAGGTGTCTTGAGGCTTCCAATCTCCCTGCGCCCATTATGTCAAACAGGTCAACACTCACCACAAAACGAACAACCTCTCTCGCCGCAACGCTTTCAAGAACTTCCACAGGATTAATTTTCTTGTACAGGAAAGTCCGCAGGTCATTTATGCGATACTGCACCACGACCACAGCGTTCAGAAGATTAACCGGGACAGTTTCCAGCCCCCCCATTTCTGCGGAAATTGCCTCACTGCTCGCAACGACGAAATGATGGTGGTGATGTCCATGTGCCTTGGTCCACAACACTATATCTTCCAGTTCTGCATGTTCTCCGTGCATTCCTATTGACATTGCCCTGATTCGTTTCGTCTCATGTTTGAAAGCCTTCTCGATAGGCCACGGCAGTTTGAAATGAAGCCCCGGCTGAAGTATACTCTCGTGAGGCATTCCGAATTTCTCTATTACTGCTTCCTCTTCCGGATTCACGACGACTATGCAGGTCAGACCGTAAAAAGCAATTATCTGGAAGAGTATGAGCGGCGCCACAGCCCTTTCTACGAACCTGTAGAACCATGTCTGAGAGATTTTGAATCCAAACTGGTAATCCAGAGCCTCGGCTACTGTCCTAAATGCCCCGGCCGGACGTGCCACCATCCGCAGAAGACGGCTGTCGTAGGGAGGATGATATTCATCGGAAGAAACTCTTGGCTTGTAGATGTGGAGAACAAAGTTAGCTGATAGTTCGATTCCCAGGACTCCTGCAGCAACCGGAACCAGAAAGGAGAAAAATGCTTCTACCTTTGGCAATCCCATATGAACCGCCACCACGCCGCAGGAGACCGCAAGCGAGCATATGGCGCAGAATACGGACAGTGCCCCTCCCGTTTCAACCAGCCTCCACTCACGAGCACTCGCCAAACCGTTTGCATATTTGCCAAGAACAAGAAGCACAAATGCAATTGCCGCAATACCCAGTGCCGCAACCGGAATCTGTCCTGCGGAGACAGTCCGCGGTACAGCAGCGATGCCGGCAAACCTCAAAATAGGGACTGCCAACATGTAAAGTGCTATCAGCAGAGTTGCGCCGGGAAAGAACCATCGTTCCATTTGCCGGAGGCGTGCTCTCGCACTGAAGGACTCATACGCCCCATCAGAAAACATGCGTGCGCCGGATGTCTTCTTTTCTGAGAGAGATCTTATGTCCTCTTCCTCTGTACTCACGAGCAATTGCTGTCTCAGATGGACGAATACCAACACCCAGATAAAGCCCGTGCCTAAAAGAAGGAAACACAGAAAAACCGGCGACTCCAGTCCCGCCCACATTCCCAAGAACACCGACACGACGCCCGATATCCCGTGAAACAGGAAAGCAGCAAGAGCCAGATTTTTTGCTCTCATGCAATCTCCCTCGTCTCAAAAAGCACAACCGCCGCCGTCAGCATTGCCATCTGGTAGAGCACCCCGTACCCTGTAGCGCCAAACATGTATCTGCCGGGTATCGTCTCTCCAGCAACAACTGCATCTGCCACCCAGAACACCTGCATATTCGGTACCAAAGCATAACCAATCCTTGCCAGCCCCGTCAGAAAACAGTTTTCTATCCGATTCCCGAAAATGTGGTCCGATAAGAGGCCGAGTGTAAAAATACAGACGCACAAAACCACGGAGAGAACAAGACCAAACCTTGTAGACAAAGCTATCGCTACCGCCGCAACGGTGAGAACCGCAAGTAGAATCAGGTAACTGGCATTGATAACCTGAACATCAACATCGGCACAGAACTTCTGAAATCCCAAATCTTTGTTAATGAACCCAAGAACTATAAATACGAAAGTGAAACTTAGAAGTGCGTATCCAAAACAGGATGAGCAAAAACTTCGGTCGTGGAAATAGTTAGCCAGAAGCGCAATAACGACAGCAGCCGAAAGAGCAAATATTTCCCCTGAAATCACCGGGCGATGAAGTTTCACCCACGCGGCTTCAGGAACTCCCACCCTGATTGTGAGCAGCAAGACCAGAGTCAGCAGATATGTCGATGCGGCTAATGCGGCAGCCACCCCGAGATACTTACCGAGAACAAACTGTGCCTTCGACACCGGTTTTGGCAAAATCAGAA
Organism: bacterium; assembly: GCA_030596585.1. Lineage (GTDB taxonomy): Bacteria > NPL-UPA2 > JAUVJM01 > JAUVJM01 > JAUVJM01 > JAUVJM01. Next base: position 6,389 of record JAUVJM010000002.1, on the reverse strand, counting down.
GAACGGTTTTATTTTCCACTTCACTTGAGACCACGTGCGCAGCGCAAAACATACCCTGGAACAGTCCGGCGAGCAATATTGTCGCAAGTCCCATATCCTTCACCAGTTTTATGTCGTTCATCAATGAGAAGGTAGCGAATGACGGGCTCAGACCTATTAAGAGGGCACCGCCCGCAAGGATAATTACAAACACCGGCTGGCGTACCGTTTCAACCACCGCGTTTTTCGCTATGGTAATTATCTTTCCCATTTTCACTGTCATGAATTGTACATCCCCAGACATCGTAATGCAAGAGAAACTCATTGACCGCCTTTTTGTCCTGTGGTGTAATATATCAGGGAGGTGATTACGAATGAAAAAGATTTCCCGGAGAATATCTGTCGTGATTCTGCTCGCTATGGGGATAGTTGCATTCACAATGTTTAACGCAAAAGAGGCATATGCTCCTCATATTAGTGAGAAATCTAAAGTCTATAAGAAATCTTGCGAGGAGGAAAAGGCGAAGAAAAAAACAGGGACTATTTATGTAAAGTGTCCCCACTGCGGAAAAACAATCAAGATACACATTAATGTTTCAAAGTAATAAATTAGCGGGTCAGGCATGCCTGACCCCTACGTCTGAAAAAACAAACAATTCTGTAGGGGACGGGTATACCCGTCCCGCTAATAAAGCTGCGCAAAAAGGAAATTCCCACTTGGTTCCTCTACTGAGTTTGACAAAAGCGGTGATTTTATGCTACACTTTAAACGGAGGGAGTAAGGGCTTGCGAGAGAACAAGAATCTGAAAAAGCTGAAGCCGCGCGGGATGACTTTGCTCGAGCTGTTAATCGGCACAATTGTCATAATGATTCTTCTTGCCCTTATCGGTTTTCAATTAAAAGGGATGGTTCAAAAAGCAAAGGTCTCAGCTGCCAAGGCAACGATGAACGGATTTGCTCTCTGTCTGTCCATGGCAAAGGACGATACAAACCTCTACCCGGAAGTCCTATCCGACTTAAAAAAAGCAGTGCCGCCTTCCCATGCCACTTTTTCGTTCAGAGGCTGGAGCGGCCCGTACGGCGGGACACTTTCGCTCAATGACCCGTGGGGCAACGAATACCAGTATGAGTTAAGTGAAAGAACCGTCTTTGGACCGGAAACCATTGAAAGAGAAACAGGTAAACCTTATGAAGAAACATTTACTTTTGATGCCTCTCCCGGACCCGGCACTCTAATCATTGACAATCCCGGAGTCACTTCCGGCAATATTATACTCAATGGAGAAGAAATTGTTACGCAAAATGAGTTCAAACACACAACCCCTACAATAATAAAGAGCGTTACCCTGTTAAGTGCCAATACTATTACAATAAAGGTAACAAGCAAACCCGGCTTGACCATAGCAATCAATATTACCGCAAAGACAACATCGAAAGAAGCAACATTCACATTATGGAGTTGGGGAAAGGATGGGTGTGAAGGCGGTGAGAAATACAATACTGACATTGTGTACGGAATATATTAGAGTTTTTCCTTCCGGCACTGATATTGTCTACGGAGGATTCTAAATGAACAATTACAAACGCAGGAACTATCTCATCAACAAAAGTCTTCAGTTAAGATATATATCCATGACTGCGATCTTAATGGTGATTATCTCTATCATAATAGGCTGGGCAATATATTCCACTACCTGGGGCATCCTCTTTGACAAGCTCGAAGGAATAACAGCGCTTGATGAGTTATTCATTGACCTGAGCAGCCGTATCTTCATAAGAACATGTTCTCTTATCCTCTCAGGTGTATGTCTTGCCACGCTTATAGTTATGTTTGTCGTGCATCGTGTTGCCGGACCGCTTTTTCGCGTGAAGCGCACTATGGACCGGATAGCAGCAGGGGTAATTCCGCACAGACTCAAATTCAGAAAAAGAGACGAACTGCAGGACATTGCTAAAGCGATAGACGGAGCAATCCAAAAGATCGGAGAAATGTCCCGGCAAAATCTCAATGTCGTCGAGCAAAGCTCTGCCAGCGTTCAGAAAGTGAAGCAGCTTCTTGCCCTTGAGAAACCCAACATCCAGGAAGCAGACAGAGAGCTCGATAATTTGGCAAAGCGCCTTCAAGAGTTCGAAACGTTCCGGAAAGAAGAAGACGAATAACTGTCTTCATCCAATCCCGGTCCATATCCTCTACGCATGCTTACGCAGTAACCTAAGGGGTAGCTAAGGAGTTGCTCTGAGACGGGCATTGAGAAATTACTGCATGCGCCAGCCGTTTGCATTTAATCTAACTGTTTTAGTAATTTCTCGAAGAGCGAAGTCAAACCCTTGCACATTGATACAGGCGGAGCGTCCCGCCGAAGGGCAACTCCTTAGCACCAGTAAGCCTACTGTCCAAACTGCGCACCTGCACGTAAACGTGGTTGACTGAATATTCACCCTGTGATATAGTTGCCCTATGTTAAGAACACTCAGAAGACGGATGAGAGGGATACTGTGGATTACCATTGCAATGGTAATCCCGAGCTTCGTGATATTCTACGGCTACAGACGAATTCATGGAAGCCCTGCACAGCAATTTGCGGGGGAAATATACGGCAGGAAGATACCGCTTCACGGATACAGGGAATCGCTTCGCTGGACCCAAACCATGGCGCTGATGCGCTATGGAAATCGGTTCAAGGAGATTGAGAAATTCCTCAATTTGGAGCAGGAGGCGTGGCAGAACCTTGTTCTTCTCGAATACGCCGGACTCAAAGACCTGACAGTAACAGACTATGAGCTCATCTCGCTGATAAAATCCTTTCCCGCATTCCACAAAGACGGGAAGTTCGACACGGACACATACCAGAGAACGCTCCGGTATGCCTTCGGCATGACGCCCGACTATTTTGAGAGCGGGATAAGGAATTCGCTGTGCATATCGAAGCTGAAGGATGCTATTACCGACGGAGTGAAGATCACAGACCAGGAGCTAAGACAATATCACAGGTACATGAACGAAAAGGTGAGAGCGAAATACATCCTCTTCGCATCATCCGACTTTTTGAAAGAGGTAAACGTAACAGACCAACAAATCAGGGATTATTTCGACGGTCACCGTGATGAGTTCAGGGAGCCGGAAAAGGTAAAGATGGAGTACGTTTTCTTCCAGCCGAAGCCTGGGGATATACATGTTAGCAAAGCGGAAATTGAACACTACTACGCAGGGAATAGCAAGAGATTCAAAGACTCCGAAGACGAAAACAAGGTTCTGCCTATTGAAAAAGTACGAGACAAAATATTGCAAGAACTAAAAATGAGAAAAGCCAGAGAAAAAGCAGAGGAAGAAGGAGAATATCTCCTGTCCCTTCTTGAAGAAGGAATGAAGGATTGGAATGAACTGGATGTAACTCACACGGATTTTCTTGAGAAGAATGTCCGCGCGGAAGGTCTCCCATCTGCCTGCATTGAAGCGGCTTTCTCGCTGGAGATTGGCGAAATCAGTGATCTCACCCAGACAGAAAACGGCTTTTTCGTCATAAAGCTCGTTTCCAGAAAAGCCAGCCGATTACCCACAAATCACAGACAGGCTGCCGATAGGGTTGCGGAAAAAGTCAGGCAAACCGAGGCGGAGAAACTGGCTCAGTCCAGGACGGAGAAATGCCTCACCAGATTGAAAGAGAAAAAGAACATTGCAGCCGTCGCCAGGGAATATTCAAAGCAGGCAGCCGACACGGGCTTCTTCACGCGTCCCGGTTATATCGAGAACCTTGGAATTGCACCCGAATTCAGACGTGCCGCGTTTAGCCTCACGAAATCCAATCCTTTCGCAAGCGCGCCTGTCACTTCCGGATTCTGCATCCTTGCATTTGAGGAAAGAGGAAGTTCTGATGAAGATGCCTTCAAGAAGGAAGAAGAAAAACTGAGAGCCATTCTCCTTGCAGAGAAAAAACAAAACATTCTCACCGACTCATTCCGATTATTGGAGAAAGAAGGACACGTATCTCTCCACATGCCGATAGGCAAAAATCAGAAGAAGCGATAAAGATATGCCGCCAGCACAATCCCCATAGCACTGCAGAGATTCAACTTCACGTTCATCCCGAATCTCACAACTATAACATAGAGATTAATCAAAACAGGCTTGAATCCGGGACTGATTCCCGAAACAAAAATCCGGTGAGTCAAACTGCTGGAGCTGGGGAAAAACTCGCCGATGACTTCCCCTATAATACTGCCGATGAGAGCCCCCATTATGAGAATCACCACCAGTTGCGCTACGCTCCTCTTTCCCTTCCGGTCATTTCTCTCCTGCATCCTGATATTCCTCCTCATGCTTGGGCAAACCCTAAACTCTAAACCCTAAATCCTAAATAAACCATAAACTCTAAATACAAAACCCGTAACTACTCAGGTGGATAGGCTGTAGGCATTTAGACTGTAGGTCGGAGCGGGCCAGTCCCGTTGTTAATGCTTTCCAGGGATATTGCACACTGAAAAGCACCTGAAACACAGAATTTTCTGTCTTTCCTAACAGCCTTCAGCCTACAGTCCAAACGACCTGAATAGTTACCAAAACCCTAAGTCAAAAAAATGCTTTACGTTTTGGGTTTCGGATTTTGGATTTGTTTAGTGTTTCGAGTTTAGTATTTAGTGTTTTACCTGTAACGCTTCACCTCAAAACGGTAAATCTTGACAGGCTCTTCTTTCCCAATCCCTGCCTTCTGTCTCGCAATCGAGAGCTGATATTCAACCGTATCAACTCCCTCCAGATCGGGCAGCAACAATCCCCTTCTCAGTCCTGACTCCACAATTACCCCGTACCGTTTCGGGTCAAGACTCTCACTGCTGCCAACAGCCTCAGGGTTGGAAAGGACGTCCACAGAATAACTCAATTCCGTCAGCTCATCAGGCTCGACCGGCGGGAACCTCGGGTCGCGCGTTGCCGCACTGATTGCATTATGAATGACCTCCATTGCTATGTTTGATTGAGTCGGTTCGAATGTCCCGATACAACCTCGCAATTCCCCGTGTTTTTTCAAAGAGACAAACACCCCGGCTCTCCCTCTCATTTCCTCTCCCGGAACAAGAGGCTCCTCCATTATCTTTCTTTCATTCACAAACAACCTGATGGCATCTTTCGCCAATTGAACAAGTGGGTGCACCATTAATCGTGCTCCTTAGACCGTCTCTTAACTCTAACTTTCACTCCCGCTTCTTTGAACATTTCCCTTGCAAGCTCATCCGGATAGTCACTTCCGACAATGACACTTTTTATTCCCGCATTTATGCACATTTTTGAACACACCGAACATGGCTCATGTGTACAATAAAGAACACTTCCTTCTATGCTGACACCATGAAGTGCAGCCTGAATAATCGCATTTTGCTCTGCGTGAAGTCCCCTGCATAGTTCATGTCTTTCCCCCGACGGAACCTGTAATCTCTCTCTGACACAGCCCGCCACGTCGCAGTGAGAAATCCCGGCCGGCGCTCCGTTATAGCCTGTTGAGAGAATACGCTTATCCTTAACTATGAGAGCACCCACCTGCCTTCTCAGACAGGTCGAGCGTTTGGCAACCAACCGCGCTATCTCAAGAAAATATTCATCCCAGTCAGGTCGAGATACTGTACTTTTTTTCAATTTCTTTCATCTTTCCCACGCGGCGGGCGTGGCGCCCGCCTGCAAAACCCGTGTTCAGCCAAATACGCAGCAGATTCCTGATATTTCCCGAGACCGCGATACTCGAGTTCAGGGTAAGCACATTTGCATCATTGTGTTCGCGGCTCAGGCGTGCAGTCTCCTCATCCCTGCATAAGGCAGCCCTGATACCGGGAACCTTGTTTGCAGAAATCGCCATTCCAATGCCGGTCGAACAGACTAGAATTCCTCTTTCTTCTTCTCCTCCGGCCACCGCCTCAGCCACGGCAAGCGCAAAATCCGGATAATCGCACGAGTCAGGACTATCTGTTCCGAAATCCCTGGGTTGGTGTCCCAATTCTTCCAAATATGCCTTAATCTTCTCCTTCAACTCCCATCCGGCGTGGTCACTCCCAATTGCTATCTTCACAGCGTTATGCCCCCATTGAGAATCTCATCCAGAAGACCGCGCAGGCTTCCCTTTATTTCACCTGCACATTTTCTGTACACCTCAAGAGAATGCCCTATCGGGTCAGCAATGTCAAGTCCCTCTCCATCAGTGCCCTGCCCAAATCGCCTAAGCAAGACGGTCTTTTCCCCGCACTCGGGCGCCATATCCAGTATCTCTTCCTTATGTCTCTTCTCCATAGCAACGATGAGGGAACTTCTTTTTGCCAGTTCGCGTGTAAGAGAAGTCGCTCTGTGACCGGAAACGTCTATCCCTTCTTCCTGCAGGACTTTTGACGTTCCAGGAGGCAGGTTCATTCCTGGCAAGGGTGCCACACC
>JAUVJM010000082.1 GCA_030596585.1 bacterium | reverse complement strand
GTCGAAATCCATCAATCCTTTTTCGCTTGATGGCATTGCTTTGTTCAGACACATAACGCATTTCAGGTTGCAGACGCTTGAGGTTTCTATCCAGAGGCGGATTGGCAGCGAACTGAGTGAGGTCTTTCTCCTCTTGTAGTTGGAAAGAATCCTTAGAAGAGACATTATGTGCTGTGGTTTATTCATGGCTGGGCATTATACCACGGAATCAGGTTCTTGCCCAAAATTTTTCTGGTGGAAATGCAGGGCGGATTGTTGTAGCATTAGAAATTAGAAAGAGGAGCGAGGCATTTTATGTCAACCCCAATCGGTCATTCACTTGCAGGAGTAAGCGTATATTTTCTGTCCGGCAGGAGGTTCTCGTCTCCGGGGTGGAAAGCTTTGTTCTTTTGCATCGTCGTCGCCTGCCTGCCGGATATTGATTTTCTGCCCGGCTTTTTTGTGGGGAATTTCAATTATTTCCACCATAAGGGCACTCACTCATTGTTTTTTGCGCTCGCGGTGTCTTTAGGGGTGTGGTTCGTATCGAGGAAAAGCGGCGGCGTCAAATGGGGCTTGCTCACTTTTATACTAGTTCTATCTCATCTTGCGGTTGATTACATCGCGATTGACCGTACCGCGCCATTCGGGATACAGCTTCTGTGGCCTTTCAGCGGAAAGTATTTCTATTTCAAATATGCATTCCTGCCGGACGTTTGGAGAGAGTCATCAGTCGTGAGCGTTTTTAACAGGCATAACCTGCGTACGGTGATTGTTGAACTGGCTGTTTTTCTTCCCATTGCGCTTTTGTCTGTCATTCTGAGGAGTGTAGCGACGAAGAATCTCTATAGATTCTTCCCCTTCGTTTCACGCAAGGGTCAGAATGACACTGGATTGAGGAAGTGAGGTGCTCCCTGAGAATACTTTTTCTTGCTCCTGAGCCGTTTTTTGAATTAAGGGGCACTCCCATTAATGTCAGGCAGATGCTTCGGGCAATAGGCGAACAGGGACATCAGGTTGATTTGCTGACATATCATATAGGGAAAGATATATGTCTGGAAAATGTCAGGATTCACAGAATACCCCGGATACCTTTCATCAGACATGTTCCAATAGGCGCTTCGTTTGTGAAATTGCCGCTTGATTGTCTCCTCCTGCTAAAAGCTCTGAAAATGGTGTCATCCTGCAGATATGATTGCATCCACGCAGTTGAGGAATCCGTATTTATTGCCTTCCTGCTCCGGAAACTTTTCCATATTCCGTATATATACGATATGGATTCCTGCATTTCTGATCAGCTTGCCTATACAGGGAAACTGAAGAACAGGCATATGTTAGAGCTTATCCGGTTTCTTGAGAGTATCGTGATTAGGAATTCGACTGCCGTTTTGACAGTTTGTTCTGCGCTCACTGAATTTGCGATTCAAACGGCGCCCGGCAAAAAAGTCTTTCAGATCGAAGACTGTCCGGTTGAAATTCCCGAAGCGAAGAAAACAGTCGGCAGGCAGGAACTCGGTGTTGGTGAAGACAGTGTTATTGTCATGTATGTCGGCAATTTTGAGTCATATCAGGGAGTCGAAATGCTCCTTGAAAGCATTTCTGTCATGCTGGGCGATGAGAACTCTGTGAAACTGGTGCTGGTCGGCGGCGAACAAGTGCAGATTCAGAGACTAAAACTCCTTGCCGGACAGCTCGGGATTCTAAATTCGGTCTTGTTTTACGGGAAACGTCCTGTTGAGGAAATACCGTCTCTTCTTGCGGCGGCAGACATACTTGTGTCTCCCAGGCTAAAGGGCACCAATACGCCCCTCAAAATATTTGACTATCTTGCTTCAGGCAAACCTGTGGCTGCCACGCGCCTGCCGATGCATACCCAGGTGCTTAGCGATAAAGTTGCAATACTGGCGGAAGCCGATGTGCAGCATTTCTCACAGGCAATCGCGGATCTTGTCGGGGACAGGACGTTGCGCCATAAAATTGGGGAAGAGGGGAAAAAGCTGGTTGAGTCGAGGTACAGCGTTTCGATTTTCAAGAAGAAAGTGAAGGAAGTATATGAGTTTGTGGGTATATCTGTGGTAAAATATGAAGGTAAATATTTGGCAAAGATGTAGTGCTCTGTGATATAAATTCTTGTCATTGCCCGGCTTGACCGGGCAATCCAGAATCCATAGTTACAGATTGGATTCCCGCTGCAGTTTACCCCGTACTTGATACGGGGCGGGAATGACAGGCATAAAAAGAAGAGGTTTTTGACAATACTTTAAGATAAAGAGGAGCGAGATAATGGACATTTCGGTAGTAATTCCTGTTATGAATGAAGAGGGCAGTCTGAAGATTCTTTATTCGCGGTTGAAAGAAGTTCTTGCCGGGCTTGGGAAAAGTTACGAGATTATCTTTGTTGATGACGGGAGCACGGACGGGAGCTTCAAGATTCTGGAGAGTATCGCCAAACAGACAGAAGAAGTCCGTGTGATATCTTTCAGGACGAACTTCGGGCAGACTGCCGCTCTGTCTGCAGGTTTCAAGTATGCCGGGGGAGATATAATCATAACTCTTGATGCCGACTTGCAGAATGACCCGGAGGATATACCGAAACTGCTCAGAAAGATGGATGAAGGCTATGATGTTGTAAGCGGATGGCGCAGAGAAAGACATGACCCTCTTCTCACCCGGAGAATCCCTTCATTCTTTGCCAACAAAATTATTTCAAGGATAACCGGAGTTCGCCTTCACGATTACGGGTGCACTCTGAAAGCATACCGCCGCGAGGTCGTCGAGAATATCGATTTGTACGGGGAGATGCACAGGTTTATCCCTGCTCTCGCAAAATGGGTCGGGGCATCGATCGGGGAAGTTGTAGTGAAGCACGCTCCCAGAAAATATGGCAAGTCTAAATACGGTCTCTCGAGGATAATTGCGGTCATTCTTGATTTGGTGACCGTAAGATTTCTCATGAGCTATTCAACAAAGCCTATCCAGATTTTTGGTTTGCTTGGCCTTATCTCCGGGGGCATAGGTTTTGTTATAGGAGTATGTCTGGTTGTACAGAGACAGTTTTTCGGAGTTGCGCTCTCAAGCCGTCCCATGCTGCTTCTGGCGGTGCTCCTTATGTTTGTTGGAACGCAGTTTGTGAGCATGGGTCTCCTTGGCGAAATGCAGGTTAGAACGTATCATGAATCTCAGAACAAACCTATATACGTTGTGAAGAAAATCGTTGGGGAAAGATAATCGGCAGGGCACAGAACGCCCATGTCATTCTGAACTCTTCGCAGGGTGTCATTCTGAGCGTAGTACGCCGTAACATAAGTTCTTGTCATTCCCCGACTTGATCCCCCAATCAAGTTGGAGGACGGAATCCAGAATCCATATATCAGGGTTAGTTGTAATGAGAAGTAGAATTCTTGTATTACTTTTTTTCTGCATTCTCACAGTGACGCTTACCTGGCCGGTTTCCTTGCAGATGGGAACTGCCATTAGAGATCCCGGGGATCCTCTTCTCAATACCTGGATACTCGCCTGGGATGTGCATCAACTTCTCACTTCGCCCGGCAAGCTCTTTGAAGCAAACATCTTTTACCCGCACGAATCCACCCTCGCGTATTCTGAGCACATGTTTGCAAACAGCCTGATTGCCTTGCCGGTCATAGCGATAACGGGCAAGCCCATTCTTGGATACAACACGGTTTTCCTGCTCTCTTTTATCATCGCGGGGATTGGAATGTACTGTCTCGTGTTCTATCTGACAGCCAGCAGGTTCGCCGGAATTGTCTCGGGGATGATTTTTGCTTTCTGTCCGTACAGATTTGACCACCTTTCCCATCTACAGCTGTTGACGAATCACTGGATGCCATTTACTTTCCTGTATCTGCACAGGTTCTTTGACGGGAAGAAATACAAAGATTTACTTCTTTTCACGCTCTTTTTTGTCCTCCAGTGTCTTTCGTGCGGGTACTATGCAGTCTTTCTAAGCGTATGTATTGGTTTTATGTTTCTCTGGTTTATATTCAGGAGGAAGCTTTGCCGAAAACAATTCATTGGAATGTTCATTTTCCTTCTGCTTGCCGGCGGTTCACTATATCCTTTTTATAAACCCTACGCCCGTGTTCGGGAGGAAATGAATTTTGTGCGTTCTCTCTCGGAAGTGAAGTATTACTCCGCGCAGGCAAAGAGCTACTTATCTGCGTCCCCTTCCAATCATCTGTACGGAAGTCTGAATCGCGTTTTCGGAGACCATGAGAAAAATCTTTTCCCCGGGCTTGCGGCAATTTTCTTAAGTGTTTATGGTTTTTTCTCATGGCGGAAAAGAGCATGCAGAGGTGGGATTGCCCGCCCTGAAGGAAAACCAAAATTCTATTTCATAGACGTTCTTATTCTCATCAGTGTGGTTTTTGGTTTCGCTGTTCTTATTTCAGGAGGGTTTTCTTTTGACATAGGAAGACTTCACTTCAGCGCGCATCATCTTCCCCCCTCTATTCTGGTTACCTGTTTTCTTTTTGCCATTCGTTACTTCCTACTTCGCCGCAGGGAACCATTTTTTCTCTGGCGGTTTGTTCAGGAGCGCATGGTTGTTACAGAAAATCAAAAGTTTTATCTATTCCTGCTAATACTTACGTTCATATTCTCTCTCGGCCCCGCCTTTTTCCTATATACAATACTGTATAATATTATTCCCCCACTGCAAAGTGTGCGTGTTGCGGCAAGGTGGGGTGTGATGGTGACTTTCAGCATAAGTGTGCTTGCGGGTTTTGGCGCGAGGTATCTTTTCGAGCAGAGCTTATCCTTGCGAAAAAAAATCATCTGCGTTTTGATTCCGCTGATACTTATTGCGGAGTATTCCTGCTTTCCGCTCAGATTTCATATTTTCCCAGAGCAGGTTCCGGCTGTTTACAGATGGCTTTCTTCCCGGCAAGGGGATTTCCCCATTGTAGAACTTCCAATGCCGTCTTCGGCGAGGGAGGTTTACAAGGAAACGAGATATATGTATCGGTCAACCTTTCACTGGAAAAAATTGGTCAACGGCTACAGCGGATTTTTCCCGCCGGATTACTGGGAGATTAACGGGACGATGCAGAAATTCCCTTCAGAGAAATCAATTGCTCTCCTCCGGAGGCTGGGTGTAAAATACGTGATCGTACATGCGGCGGAGTTCAGGAGAGGAAGATGGTGGAGCGCGAAAGAAAGGTTGTCCTCTCCTCCTCTCTTCGATTCTTCTCCCCGAGGTGGGAAGAATGGTGGTGAAGGTGCATCCGGTTTGCGTCACGTGATTAGCTTTGGAACGGACCATGTGTATGAAATAGATTGAGAGTTAGGAATTAGTGCAAAGTGACATTAAATTTGTGTCATTGCCCGGCTTGACCGGGCAATCCAGGATCCGTAATTATAGTCTGGATTCCCGCCGCAGTTTACCCCGTACTTGATGCGGGGCGGGAATGACAAGCATACGTGTAATCGGTCACTGACAACGGATCACTGTATTTTATGGATATGCTAATGTTAGCGGTGTTGGCGGCACTTGCGGTGCTGATAATTCTGGTTATTGCGCTTCTCCTGAAGGGTAATCGCGGTGACGTGTCAGCCAGGCTGGACGCTTCTCTCAGGGAGCAGTTTTTGGCTTTCCAATCCGGCATACACAAAGATCTGAGCATGACGCGCGATGAAGTCCTTCGCTCCAAAGACCTTATCTCGGAGCATACCATAAAGACGATAGATACAATCAAAGACATGGGCGAAACCATACACAGGATTATCCGCCAGCAGGAGGATGCTCAGAAGCTGGGACAGTCCCTGAAAGACATTTTGCAGGCTCCGAAACTGCGCGGCAATTACGGCGAGGCTATTCTGGAGGAGATGCTTGAGAAGGTTCTCCCGCGAGGCATCTGGGAACGGCAATACCTGATTGACGGCAGGGAGCAGGTTGATGCTGTTGTCAAGATGAAGGACGTCATCATTCCGATCGATGCAAAATTTCCGAGGGACGATTACCGGAGGTATCTTGAGGCTTCTTCCCCGGAGTAGAAAGAAAAGTGCTGGAAAGACTACGAGACTGCCGTTAAAACCCAGATTAAGATTATCAGCGGCAAATACGTAAAGCCTGAGAAGGGGACAGCCG
>JAUVJM010000035.1 GCA_030596585.1 bacterium | reverse complement strand
GTCGCAACGCTGCTGGAGCTCGGGGCCGGGTTTCACGGGGATTTGAGCGGGCGGGAGAATATTTATCTTAACGGGTCAATACTCGGGTTCTCAAAAAGGGAGATGGAAGAGAAGTATAATGCAATAGTGTCGTTTGCCGAACTCGAAAAATTCATAGATATGCCTGTTAAGCATTACTCCTCGGGGATGTACGTCCGTCTCGGGTTTGCGATTGCAATTGAAATTGACCCGGATATTTTGGTGATTGATGAAGTTCTGGCAGTGGGCGATGAGCATTTTCAAAAGAAGTGTCTCCGCAGGATAAGAGATTTTCAGGAGAGAGGAAGAGCGATTCTCTTCGTCTCACATGCTCTTGGGCTGGTTGAAGAAATCTGCGACCGTGTGGTTCTTCTGGAAAAGGGGCGGGTAAGGGATGAAGGTAAACCGGGAACCGTTCTGAAGTTTTACCGAAAGACGGTGCAGGAGAGGGATGAGTTTCTGAGACCTAAAGAGTGGGGAACGAAAGAGGCTCTTATTACCGGCGTGCGTTTCTTGAATAGGGAAGGCAGAGATGGGAAACGTTTCCAGACCGGAGATGAGGTAGTTCTGGAGATAGGTTACCGGGCGTCTGGACGGATCCAGTCTCCGGTTTTCGGTATTTCCATCCACGAGCAGAACGGAAGAAACATTTTTGGCACTAATACTCAACTTGGGGGCTACCCCGTTGACCATATTGAGGGAGAAGGGGAAATAAGGCTTACCATTGAGCGTCTTTCTCTCTTTAAGGGAGTTTTCTTTGTGAATCTTTCTTTGCATTCATCGGACCACCAGGTGCAGTACCACAGGCTTGATTTCACACACCAGATAGAGGTCGAAAATTCCCGCGAGGAGGACGGGTTTTTGAAGCTGCCTTGCAAGTGGGAACATAAAATACAGTGAGTAGTGCTTTGTAACATTAATTCCTGTCATTCCCCGACTTGATCGGGGAATCCAGGACCCACAGTTATAGCCTGGATTCCCGCTGCAGTTTACCCCGTACTTGATGCGGGGCGGGAATGACAGATGATAGGCAAAGATTTATGTGACGGTGTAGTAGTGGACAGTGATCAGTGAAGGGGGTTATGTATGATGGATGAGGTTTTCGAGATAAAGGATACTGAAATAAACGTTGAAGATATAATGTCTAAAATCCATGGGAATATCGAGAGAAGAAAGAAGGAAGGACTGTACACGGAAGAGAAGCTTGCGGAAGCAGAGCGGTTGAAAATTGGGGACACGCCGGAGCAGGCAGATTTCATCGGGCATTATATCAAAACCGCGGAGGTTCTGTGCAACATAGACATAGAGCACTATAAATTCGGCATTCCCCCGTTTCTGAACCGTCCCGGATTGGGACATATGGTCCTTGCGGGGAAGGAGTTTATCAGGCGGTTTCTGAGATTCCATACAAGGGGTGTTTTCAACCAGCAGATTGAGTTTAACAGGCATATGATTCAGCTTGTGAAGGGTCTCCACAGCAGAATAGAAGAGCTCGAAAAAGAAGTATCGTCCTTGCGGAAGAGGGAATCCAGACGATGAAAATTGCTTTGGTGTGTCCGCGATACGGAATCGATGCGGCGGGCGGTGCTGCAATTCACGTTGAATGGCTTGCTCAGCATGTGAAGGATGCAGGATTTGACGTTGAAGTTCTCACGACGTGTGCGAAGGACCATTTTGGATGGGAGAACTATTATCCTGAAGGCGAAGAAGACGTCGAAGGCATAAGGGTGAGAAAGTTTAAAGTCGATGAGCGCAATACAATTACGTTTCTCAAGATACAGAACAGGATTATTGCAGGAGAGAGGGTTTCGTATGAAGACCAGTTGACATGGGCAAAAGAGAGTGTAAACAGCAATTCTATGTACAGGTATATTGAGAGGGAGTCCGGTGATTACGACTACTTTATTTTCATTCCTTATATGTTCGGAACCACAATCAATGGCTCGAAGGTTTGTCCTGATAAGTCTATCCTCATTCCCACACTCCACGATGAAATATATGCCTATCTCGAGATATTCAAGGAGATGTTTCAGAGGTTTAGAGGCATTATGTTTAGCACTCCGCCTGAGATGGAGCTGGGCAAGAGACTGTATGAACTTGGTGATGAGAAAACTGCGCTTGTTGCCTTGGGGTTTGATGAAAGGAAAGAAGTTTCGCCGGAGCGTTTCAGGACCAGGTATGAGCTAAGAGATAATTTTTGCCTGTATGCGGGAAGGCGGGAAGGCGGTAAAAATACCCCGCTTCTTGTTAATTATTTCAACATGTACAAGAGATACAATGAAAGCAACCTTAAATTGGTTCTAATCGGAAGCGGTGAAGTATCAATTCCCGATGGCTGCGAAGAAGACATAGTGGACCTGGGTTATGTTTCCGTGGAAGATAAGTATGATGCCCACGCCGCGGCGTCTTTTCTCTGCCAGCCTTCGGTCAATGAAAGTCTTTCCATTGCGATGATGGAATCCTGGCTTGCCGGAGTTCCTGTGCTTGTTCATGACGGATGTGCCGTTACTCGGTTCCATTCCCAAAAGAGTAACGGGGGACTCTACTTCGGGAATTATTTTGAGTTTGAGGAATGCTTAAACTTCTTTTCGAGTAATCCCGGGTTGGGTCGCAGAATGGGCGCCAACGGAAAGAGATACGTTGAAGAGAACTATAGCTGGGATAAAGTGGTAGAGAGGTTCAAGAACGCACTGGTGAAGTTTGGATGATTACACGGATGACCGCAGGTAGATAGTCTGTCCAAAGTCCACAAATGTCATCCTGAGCGAAGCGAAGGATCTAATGGAAATACATCAGTTTCTTGCCGGTGTAAGTTATGGGGATGCCATTAGCATTCAGGCAAGAGTAATTCAGAAAATTCTGAAATCCTGGGGATTCGCGTCGGAAATCTATTCGGTTTCCAAACACATAAACCCGCGGGTTCGCAGGAACTGCAAGGATTTCCGTCTCCACAAGGAGCGCAGTTCAAAAGAGAACCTTGCCATTCTCCATTTTTCAACCTCATCCCCTGTCAATAAGTATTTCTGCACTATCCCGGACAGAAAGATTCTCATCTATCACAATATCACTCCGGCAAAGTATCTAAGGGTTATAAACGACAGGATTGCGAAGGAGCTTAAAGAGGGCAGGGAGGAGCTGGGTTCCTTCGCGGCTGTTCCGGAGCTTGCCCTTGCAGATTCGGAGTATAATCGGCAGGAGCTGGTGGAAATGGGATTTCCGAATACGGGGGTTCTTCCCCTTACTGTTGACCGGGAGAACTTTGGCAGAAAGCCGAGTTCCTATACGCTCGGGGTTTACAACCAGCCTCATGTTAAACACTTCATGTTTGTGGGACGTTTTGTCCCAAACAAAAAGTTCGACGACATAATTCTCATTTTTAACTACTACAATAAATTCATCAATTCTGATTCGAGGCTTTTTCTCATCGGCTCGCCTGTGGGAACCGAGATGTATTACGACTACCTGCGTTCGCTTGTTCTCCAGCTCGATTTGAAAACCGTGTATTTTCTCGGGCATGTTAACTTTGACGATTTGCTTGCCTATTACCGGCTGGCTGATGTCTTTATCTGTATGAGTGAACACGAAGGTTTTTGCGTTCCGCTCCTTGAAGCAATGCATTTTGGAATACCGGTTATAGCCTATAAGAAAGCGGCTGTTCCTGAGACTCTGGGAGATGCCGGGATTCTGGTTAACAGGAAGAACTTCAGCGAAATTGCGGAGATGGCAAATTTGCTTTTCGAGGACGGAGATTTCAGAGAGAAAGTTGTTAAGAAGGAGAGACAAAGACTGGAATATTTCACCAGGGAGAAAATGGAGGAGAGACTCAGGGACTACCTCAGCCCCTGGCTTTGACAAAGATAAATAGGACCACATCTTGGAAATGTCATTCTGAGCCCCGAATGATTTCGGGGTAAACTGGGCGAAGAATCTCAGATAGGACTGGAGGGGATTATGAACAAGAAAGTTTTGGTTACAGGCGGAGCGGGCTTTATTGGTTCACATGTTGCAGATAGATACATACGGGAAGGATACAGTGTCGTTGTTTTGGATAACCTCTCGACAGGTTTCAAAGAAAACGTCAACCCGGAAGCAAAATTCTATCTTGCAGACATAACAGACAGGAAAAAAGTGAGAGAGATACTTGAAGCTGAGAAACCTGATTATGTGAATCACCACGCCGCTCAGATGGATGTAAGAAAATCGGTGGATGACCCTATCTTTGACGCAAAGACAAACATCTTGGGGAGCCTAAATCTGATAGAGGAGTCTCTGAGAATCGGTATAGCGAAGTTCATCTATGTATCAACCGGTGGAGCTGTATATGGGGAGCCGGACTCTTTACCTGTGGATGAAACATATCCCGTTAATCCATTATCGCCGTACGGGGTTTCCAAACATACAGTGGAGCATTATCTTTATCTTTACGCTCATAATGCGGGCTTCAGGTACACGGTTCTTCGCTATGCGAATGTGTACGGTCCCCGGCAGAATCCGCATGGGGAAGCGGGTGTGGTTGCCATCTTTACCGAGAAGATGCTGGGGGGTGAGACCCCTACCATATTTGGCGCCGGTACGCAGACCCGCGATTACGTCTACGTGGAGGATGTGGCTGAGGCAAGCGTGCTTTCCATGAAGAAGGGGAATGGCGGGATTTACAACCTCGGCACCGGACGGGAGACGCCGGTGATAGGGCTGTTCGAGTCGCTCAAGGGAATTGTTGGTTTTGACGGCGAGCCGTCATTCGCTCCTGCCAGAACCGGAGAGATAGAACGCATATCCCTTGACGCCGGAAAGGCTGCACGGGAACTCGGCTGGAAGCCGGGACACACGCTGGAACAAGGTTTTCAAAAAACAGTTACATATTACAGAGAAAAATAAGGGTGCTAAATACCTCTATTTCTCGAACTCGCCATTTTCCTATAACCTGATTACTTCTTTTCTTCTCACTTTCTCACATAAGAGGAATTTTCATCCAGAGCAACCTTCTCCATCAGCTCTTCCACTGGAATTTTTCCTTCCTGAAAGGCAATCAGGTCGCGCTTTTTCACGCTGATGATGGCCTGTTTAACTGGTCGGGAATGAGGAGTTTTTACAGCGATGACTATCCTGTCGGATGCTTTCAACTGACGAATGTTGGGTAGGAATTGTGTAACCAGCCTTCTGAATTCTTCATCCGCCTTGCTAAAAAGCGGCGCGTCCGAGCGCTCCGGATACACATAGGTGAAAATAACCAATCCATGGCCTTTGACATAGAAAGGCTGATCCATCTGGCCGCTGCTTGAACGATCGGGATTGACAATCTGCCTGAGCAGTGTACCAACTAATCTGGCATCCATTCTCAATTTTGTAGAATCAAGAGCCGCCGCCCCGGCGGTGCTCAGATTTTCTCCGATATGTATTCGCTCCGCAAATTCTTCCCTGCTTATCTTTTTTTTGCCAAGGTCAAGGAGATCTTTATAGCTTAACTGAACGGTCGTAGTTTTTTGCCTGCCACCTTGGGAATTAATCATCATGACTATTTGGTCTTTTTCCTTCAACTGCCGAATAGTGGGGAGATAGACCTCCAGCACTCGCATGAATTCCTGATTATTTTTGTCAGCAAATGCTACCCAATTCCCGGACCGATAATTATACAGGCTCATGTTCATCATAAGCCCAAAGGTTTCCAGATACACGCCAACAGACGGTTGTTGACCGTGGTTCTGATCGCTAGCCGCCGTTTGCATGATACCAGCTAGAGTGGTCACGTCAGCATCCAGTTTCTTAGAATCAAATTCGGATGCATGACAAAAAAGCGTCAATGCCAAACTCAGACTCAAGACAAACATTTTCTTACCCATCTTTCATCCCTCCATAATGAACGATTATCCTGCTTTCGTCCGTTGTTCCTGTTCCTGGCTATCGATTTTCTACTTCTAGTTTTACTCTTCCGTCTGTTCCAAGTCAAGGAAATTGCTTTCTCATGCTTTCTCAGGCTCCGCAATCTCAGAGATTGCTTCGTCATTCACTGCGTTCACTCCTCGCAATGACATCTATCCCACCCAAGACTGAGGGATTACATTGTCTCCGGGTTTCTAATTGACCGGCTGTGGTGCGGCGTGCTAAGATTCCTCTGCTTGCTGGAGTATCTTGTAGTATGAAAAAGTATAAGGCTTGTTTACTGTGCGATAAATCGCACTGCTACCAATGTAGCGGTTGCATTTATGCGACTTTCTTGTAGAGGGAGAAAATGAAGCTGTCGGTTATCATTCCTGTCTATAATGAAGGGGAAACCATACGGGAGGTAATAGGCAGAGTTTTTGCCGCTCCGTTTGAGAAGGAAATTATTGTAGTGGATGATGGCTCTTGCGACGGTACGAGAGAGATTCTGAAGGAATTTGGCGACAGGGTTACTCTCATATTTCATAAAGGGAATAAGGGCAAGGGGGCTTCAATAAGGTCGGCTTTGAAGGAAGTAACGGGGGACGTTGTTATTATTCAGGATGCTGATCTGGAATATGACCCGGTGGATTTCGCCGGGCTTCTTGAACCGATTCTCAGCGGCGAGACGGATGTGGTGTACGGATCGCGCAATCTGGCAAAGGATAAGGAGGGAAAACACAAGAATCCCGTATCAAGCCTTTCTTTTTACTGGGGAGGGATATTTCTAAGCAAGCTGACGAGTTTTCTCTATGGGGTGAGAATGACGGATGAGTCCACGGGATACAAGGTGTTCAAGACGGAGGTTATCAAGAATCTTGATTTAAGGTGTAATGGTTTTGAGTTCTGTCCCGAAGTTACGGCAAAGCTTTGCAGGAAAGGTTATCGAATCAAAGAAGTTCCCATATCTTATAATCCGCGCGGGTTCGAGCAGGGCAAGAAGATAGGTTGGATAGACGGGTTGACTGCTGTGCTTACTCTCCTGAAATACCGTTTCAGACAGTAGTCTGATTGTATGGGAAATAACTACTCGGCACCGAAGGCACAGAGTTTTTAGGAATTGGAGTTGATTCTTTTACTTTGTGCCTTTGCTACTTTGTGCCTTTTTACCTACCTGTTTTTTTGGCTTCAGTGCGATGCCGATTACGTCGTCCATTGTCCGGATGAACCTGAACTGCATTTTCTCTTTCACATTTTTGGGGATTTCCTCCATGTCTTTCTTGTTCTTTTCAGGCAGGAGGACTGTCTTGATGCCGGCCCTGTGTGCGGCAAGTAGTTTCTCCTTAATGCCGCCCACGGGAAGGATGAGACCCCGCAGTGTGATTTCACCTGTCATTGCAATGTTATTATGCACGGGCTTTCCGGCAAGAAGCGAAGCGAGAGCCATGAATATGGTTACGCCGGCTGAAGGTCCGTCTTTCGGTATTCCTCCTGCAGGGACATGGATGTGTATATCATATTTGGAGGCAAAATTCTGCGGGACGTGGAACTGCTTGCCGTTTGACCGTATGTAGCTGAGCGCCGCCTGTGCTGATTCCTTCATTACCTCGCCCAGTTGTCCTGTCAGAGACAGATTCCCTTTGCCCGGCATTTTTGTAGCTTCGACGAATATGAGTTCGCCGCCGGCGGCTGTCCACGCAAGCCCTGTAGCCACGCCGGGTCTTGCAGTTCTTTCTGCAACTTCGGGCAGGAAGTTTTCCGGGCCAAGATATCCTGCCAGATCCTTTTTCTGCACGGTTTTGGGTTTATGACGTCCCTCTGCTATTTTGCGTGCAGTTCGGCGGCAGATAGTAGCAATCTCTCTCTCTAAGTTCCTTACCCCGGCTTCTCTCGTATATGAGGCTATAATCCCCATCAGGGCGCTGTCACCTATCTTCAGTTTTCCGTTTTTGATTCCGTTCTGTTCCATTTGCCGCGGCACGAGATATTTCTTTGCGATTGCCAGTTTTTCTTCCGGAATATATCCGGGCAGTTCCATAACCTCCATTCTGTCTCTGAGGGCAGGGGGGATGGGGTCAAGGATGTTTGCCGTCGTGATAAACATTACTTTTGAGAGGTCAAAAGACACGTTGAGATAGTGATCCGAGAAGCTGTTGTTCTGCTCCGGATCAAGAACTTCAAGTAAAGCAGATGAGGGATCCCCTCTAAAGTCCGCCCCAATCTTATCTACTTCATCGAGCATGAATACCGGGTTATTTGAACCAGCCTTGCGGATTCCCTGTATTATTCGTCCGGGGAGAGCCCCGATGTAAGTTCTTCTGTGTCCACGGATTTCTGCCTCATCCCGCACTCCTCCGAGAGATATACGCATAAACTTTCTCCCGAGTGCCCGTGCAATGGAACGTCCGAGAGAAGTTTTGCCCACTCCCGGCGGTCCTACAAAACAAAGAATGGGGCCTTTGGCATCCGGCTTGAGTTTGCGGACTGCCAAATATTCCAGAACTCGTTGTTTCACCTTTTCAAGGTCGTAGTGGTCCTCCTCAAGAATCTTCTCGACTTTTGCGATCTCGAGTTTGTCTTTTGTGCTGACAGCCCACGGAAGCTCGGTCAGCCATTGGATGTACGTTTTGATTACAGAGTACTCAGGAGCCGCAGGCGGCATTGAGGACATCCTGTCAAGTTCACGCCGCGCTTCTTTGTCTGCTTCAGGTGTCATCTTTGCCTTTTTAATCTTCTGCCCGAGTTCATCGATCTCGACTTTGGTTCTGTCTTTCTCTCCTAATTCTTGCTGGATTGCCTTAAGCTGTTCCCTCAGGACGTATTCTCTCTGTGTCTTGTCTATTGTATTGCGGACCTGGGACTGAATCTTGTCGCCCAGTTCAAGTATCTCGACCTGGCGGGTTAACATTGCGTTTACTTTCTCAAACCGTTCTTTGATGCCAAGCGTCTCGAGAATTTCCTGCCTTTTCTCAATGTCTCCGCTGAGTCCTCCGGCCACGAAATCAAGAAGAACCCCGGGCTCGCCGCTAATACTCTGTATTGCGGCTGCCACTTCCGTTGGGATATTTGGAGAAAGCTCAACCATTCTGGTCGACAGGCGTTTCAGGTTGAGTGTGAGAGCTTCTATTTCCTTTGTTTTCTCCGCGCGTTCGGTCATAACCTCGATTTCAGCCACCAAATACGGTTTCTCCTTTATCCATTTTTTGACCCTGAAGCGCTTGAGTCCCTGCACGATGATAGTGCGCTGATTCTCGTCCTGCCTCAGAAGTTTTTCGACGCGGCAGATTGTTCCCACTGTGTGAATGTCATTCATGCCGGGTTCGTCTGTCTCAGCTTTCTTTTGAGCAATTGCCCCGATTAACCTGTTTCCTGCGGTTGCTTCATCTACCAGAGTTATAGAGCTGTGCCTGCTTGCGGCTAATGGGATGACCATGCCGGGGAAGATGACTACCCTGCGCAGGGGAAGGATGGGTATTTGGGAGGGGATCTCAACGCTGTCATCTAATCCCGATATCATCGGGATAACCGTCTCTTTGGATGATTTGCTCATTACCGCTCCTTAAATAGCTTTATTCTCAGAAGACCTGCGTCGCAGCTGACTTCAATTTCTTCTCTCACAGGTGCATCTATCGTGATTTCACGGAAGAATCTGCCGCGATGCATTTCCATATGGTGGCATATGCGGCCGCCCGGCGGGGAGAAATTCCTTCTTACTCCCGAAACCAGGAGAACGTTTTCATGCATCGCAACCTCAATGTCTTCCGGCGAGGTCCCGGGCAGCTCCACTATGACCAGAATGGAATTGCCGGTTTCGTAAACATCAACTTCCGGTGTCCAGCGCACGTCTGATAGGTGGCTCAGGTAGGAGTGGTCGAACGCCGACTCAATCAACTGCTCCATCTTTTCCATGATTCGGTCAAATTCCATCCTGCCCTCCACCTATGGGTTGTCCGACAGCCCCCTATATAAAACTACATTAATCGGGCATTGTCAAACTTATTCTTTAACAAGCCCTTAATCCGTATTTATTTCCATCTCCAAAATTCTGTCCACTCTGAAATTGCGCACTTCCTTTCTTTTGGAACAATAGGCTTCTACTCCTATGAAAGGTTTATCCAGGTAAATCATCTCTCCTACCATGAGGGGTTTTATTGTCCTTCTTGATTTCTGGTCGTTCGTTTTCAGATAGGTTATTCTGATGAGGCTATTTTCTTCTATTGCCTTTTGAATGCCCTTCACTTTTTCTTCGAGAGGCAAATCCCTCTCAGAAATCTTGTACTGGTATTTCGTGAGAAAATTCACAATTTCCCTGTCCATAAATATATGTTTCTTGTTTATCGGTTTTTTCAGGATTATTCCTTCCAAAGTGCGGCATCTGGACAGAGCCACGTAAATCTGCCCGCAGGCAAAGATGCCGCCGCTTATGTCTATGACCGCTTTATCAAAGGTTTTCCCCTGGCTTTTGTGAATGGTTATTGCCCATGCGAGCTTCAGGGGATACTGGATAAAATGTCCCACGGTTTCTGTCTCGAGCAATTCGGTTTCGGGGTTGAGTTGATAGTGAAACAGCTCCCATTTGCGGGGTGCAATCTGTTCGATGTTTCCTTCCGGAAGCTCGACACAAATAATATCCTGTCCCCCTTCCCCCCTTTTTATTTGCACCACTTTGGCAATTGTCCCGTTGACCCATCTTCCGTATTCGTCGTTGTTGAGGAGCATCACCTGCGAGCTCTTTTTCATTTTCAGTTTACGGTCGGTGGGCAGATATTTTTCGTCGAATTCTCCTTTCACTTCGCCTTCGTAGACGTGCAGTTTTGATTTTATCCTGTTTAGCTGAGCGTCATTTATTCCCGCTGCCAGTCTGTTTGTGGGGGTCAGGTAAACATAGTAGTCAAGATTTTCGATTTTCAGGTCCGGGACCAGTCTCTCGTTGATGATTTCCATCTCTTTTTCAGTAACGGTATTGTTTCGAATGGCGTTTAGCAGGCTCAGAAACTTCTCGTCTTTCTGGCGATACACTTTCTCGAGCTCCACAAATTCCATCTCGAAATCCTGAAATACCCTCGAACCGAAAAAATAGCAGCTTTTGTAGTGAGACTTGAAAATGTTCTTTTCTTTACCAAGTACAACAGGAGGAAGCTGATACAAATCTCCGATGAATACCATCTGCACTCCCCCGAAAGGGAGCCTGGAGCTTTTACCGTTCAGTCTCAGGAACTTGTCAACGCAGTCCAGCAGGTCGGCTCTGACCATGGAGACTTCATCTATAATTATCATATTCAGCTTGCGATAGATTGCGGACGTCTTTCGTGACCTTATCTTTTTTATGTTCTCCAGTGTGATATTAGGTCTGAATTTGAAGAAGGAGTGTATTGTTTCTCCCTTGACGTTTACGGCAGCAACTCCTGTGGGGGCGAGGACGACGACTTTCTTGCCGGTTTTGCTGCGGAAGTATTCAAGAAGAGTTGATTTTCCGGTGCCGGCTTTCCCGGTGATGAAGACGTTCTTTGACGTGTTCTCGAGGAGGGAGAGGGCTTTTTTGAATTCTTTGTTCAGTTCAACGGTGAATTTCAT
>JAUVJM010000083.1 GCA_030596585.1 bacterium | reverse complement strand
GGCAGAATCTTGGTCCCGATTCCTCTCTCGGTCAGAGCTGCCTCGGTTTCGCGGGCTTCACTCTCGTTCTTCAGGAAAAATATGAGTGTATCTCCTCCATCTCCTTCGGTGTCCGGCAGGTCTCTGAATTCAATGTCACTTCTTGAGGAAAGGGCGCTCTTTATCTCATTTTTGTTTTTTTTCTGCTGGGAAAGCACATAGTCAAGCCTTTCTATCTGCACCAGCCCTATTGCCCCCTGCAGTTCATTCATCCTGTAGTTGAACCCCGTTATGCGGTGTGAATCTTTCCCGCGGGGAACGTCTGCCCGGTGTGCGTGTCCGTGGTCATGGAATTCGGAAGCGCGCCTGTAAAGAGCACGGTCATCCGTTACTATCATTCCCCCCTCGCCCGTGGTTATGGTCTTGACATAATCAAAACTGTAGCATCCGATGGCGCCGAGTGTGCCGGTTTTCTCTCCCTTGTAGCTGCTGCCGCATGCCTGGCATGAATCCTCAAGCACGGGCATTCCGTGTTCTTTGGCAATTGCCATGATTTCATCCATACGTGCGGGAACACCGAGCATATGGACGGGAATAACGGCTTTTGTGGCGCCGGTAATCTTTGACCTGAAATCTTCCGGGTCGAGGTTTAGCGAATTATCGACTTCTGCAATCACCGGTGTCGCGCCCGTTTCCAGTATGGCTTCTATCGTCGCGACGAATGTGAATGCCTGAGTAATGACCTCATCACCTGGCCCGATTCCCAGTGCGGTCAGAGCCACGCGTACTGCCGCTGAGCCGGAGGAAACGGCTAATGTGTATCTAGACTCTATGTAGCGGGCAAACTTTTTCTCGAAGGCGGATACCTTAAAGATGCCTTCTCTCTTCTCATCGAATCCGTATCGGAGGAGTACACCTCCCCTTTCAATAACTTCAGCCAATGCATCTTTTTCTTCTTTGCCAATCAGTTCCGAACCACCCATTTTTCTGCCCCCCCTTTTTTAACACAATTAGGAATTACGAATTACGAATTTAATGCAATTATATAGGAATTTCCTTTTTGCGCAACTTTATTAGCGGGACGGGCATGCCCGTCCCCTACGGGATTATTTATTTTTTTCAGATGTAGGGGTCAGGCATGCCTGACCCGTTAATTTATCTAAAGGGCTTCCGCGTATATAGCGATGGCTTCTTCCTTACCTACCTTCCTCGGATTATTCTCGAGGGGACGGCTGACTTTCATAGCCGAATCTGCCATTTCAGGAAAGTATTTCTCTTCTATGTTTAACTCGCGGAGTCTGCGGGGGATTTTGATGTCCTCTCCCAGTTTCGTGACTGCCGAGATTGCCCTTCCGGCAAGGATATCAGGCTTGTCCCCGTTATCTGACATGCCCAGCAGCAGCGCCACGTCTGCGTATTTCTCAGCGCATCCGCTCACGTTGAATTGCATCACATAGGACAGCAATAGCCCGTTAGCAGTGCCATGTGGAACGCGGAAGCTTCCTCCGAGGGGATAAGCAAGAGCATGCACAGCTCCCACACCTGCGTTTGCGATAGCAGTTCCCGCAAGCAAACTTCCAAGGAGCATGTTCGAGCGGGCAGTCAAGTTCTCGCCTTCGTGAACTGCAGTTCTCAGATTTGCTCCTATTAGTTTGATTGCTTCCCTGGCAGTTGTGTCCGACATCGGGCTTGCCTGGAGGGATGTGTATGCTTCTATGGCATGCGTCAGAGCGTCCATCCCGGTGGTGGCTGTTACTAATGGCGGAACAGTAAGCGTGAGCGCCGGGTCAAGAACGGCAATCTCAGGAAACAAGTATTTCCCGTTGATTCCGGCTTTCATTTTTGGTTTTTTCCTGGAGAGAACGCTCGTGAAAGTGACTTCGCTTCCTGTTCCTGCTGTAGTGGGAACCATTATTTTTGCCAGCCCCGGTTTCTTGACGAGGTCCAGTCCCTGGTAGTCGCTGGCTTTGCCCGGATTTGTGGCAAGGACGGCTGCCGCCTTGGCGACGTCCATAGCACTCCCGCCGCCGGCGCCGATAACACTGTCACATTTTTCTTCCCGCGCTATTCTACCTGCCTCGTCCGCTGTTTCTACCCACGGTTCGGGTTCCACATCAGAAAATGTGAAGACCCGGAGCCCTTCACTGCGAAGCGGGGCAGTTAGAGGTTCAAGCAGTTTTGCTTTAACGATGGCAGGGTCAACGACGAGCAATACCCTGCTGCCGAATTTCTTTGCGGCACTTCCCAACTGTGATGCCGCTCCTTCCCCAAAAATAATTTCCGGCACAATTTGAAAATTAGAAATTTTACGCATTGTTAAATCTCCTTTCCGTTCAGAGTGAAAGCTCAGTGAACTCTGTTTATTCTTCGAGTAAGCGAAAGCGCATCGAGAAGATGATTTCTCGACACAGGTTCTCGACAAGCTCGAACAGTAATATTTACAAGACTCCTTTCCGTTCAGACCACAGATTTCAGTTGTTTATCTGTAGTTTTTGGTCTGAAGTCTGTAGCCTGAGGTTTAACGTCTGCTTTTTAGTTCTTTCAGGACTTTGAAAACGTCCTGCGGCGTGTCGACCTCTACGGGGTCGAATTGTGATTCGATCACCTTAATCCTGTGTCCGTTTTCAAGCGCCCGGAGTTGTTCGAGCCTTTCTCTTTTCTCAAGTTCGGTTGGGACCATCCGTGCAAATTTCAGGAGAAAATCCCGACGGTAGGCATACAAGCCAAGATGTTTGTAAAATGTTTTCCTGCCTGGTTTATCGGCATGTGGAATAAGCGAGCGTGAGAAATAAAGCGCATAGCCTTTCCTATCTACCACAACCTTCACTATGTTTGGATTGTCAATCTCTTCCTTTTTCCTTATCCGGTAGCTCATTGTGCTCATCTCAAGCGTCTTATCTCTTATGAGTGGCTTGACGAGCCGGCTAATCGTCACGCTCTCAAGAAGCGGTTCGTCTGCCTGTATGTTCACAACGATTCCGTCTTTTCCCATCTTCAATTTGCCGGCAACTTCTGCTACCCTATCTGTCCCGGACTTGTGTTTTGGAGACGTAAGGCAGACTTCCCCGCCAAAGCCTCTGACGACGTCGAAGATTCGTCTGTCATCCGTTGCGACAATTACTCTTTCAAGAATTCTCGCTTTCTTTGCATGGCAGTAAGTCCACTCAATCATAGGCTTGCCAGCGATGTCAGTCAGGGGTTTCCCTTTGAAACGCGTTGAGCAATATCTTGCCGGAATAATCGCAACTATTCTGTTTTTTGGCTTCATGATAACATCTTCATGGCTCTATTGACAATTGTCTCGGCTGTGAAGCCAAATTCCTTTGCGAGTGTCTCGTACGGGGCAGAAGCACCGAAATGGTTTATGCCGAGAATCTCGCCCGAGTCACCGGCGTATTTTTCCCACCCGAGAGTAATGCCGGCTTCAATAGCCAGCCTCGGTTTCAGGTCTGGAGGGATGACTTTTCTCCGGTATTCAACGGGCTGGCATTCGAAGAGTTCCCAACTCGGCATGCTTACTACCCGGCTCTTTATTCCTTTTTCAGCAAGTGTGCGGCGTGCTTCAAGAGCTATGTGAACTTCCGAGCCTGAAGCAATGAGAAGAATATCCGGCTTATCTATTTCAGCGCCGGCAAGGATATAAGCTCCCTGGCGCAAGCCTTCTGCCGGAGCCAGACCTTGACTTCTATCGAGGACCGGCAGTTTCTGGCGGGAGAGTATCAGGGCTGTTGGTCCTTCCCTCATCTCCAGAGCTGCGTGCCAGGCGACTGCCGTCTCCGGCGCATCTGCAGGTCTTATGACAGTCATTCCGGGAATGGCTCGCAGTGAAGTCAACTGCTCCACGGGCTCATGGGTCGGGCCGTCTTCGCCGACAAATATGCTGTCGTGGGTATACACGAGAATCACAGGCTGTTTCATCATAGCCGCCAAACGCAGTGAGGGGCGCATGTAATCCGAGAACACGAAGAAAGTGGCACCGTAGGGGATAATTCCTCCGTGAACGGAAAGTCCGTTGAGAATACTGCCCATCCCATGCTCCCTGATCCCAAAGTGGATGTTGCGTCCCCCGAATTCATGCCGCCCTACCGAGCTCAGGTCTTTCATAATCGTTTTGGTTGAGGGAGCCAGGTCTGCCGAGCCGCCGACGAGGTTCGGGAGAATCTTGCCGAGAGCTTGCAGTACCGTGCCTGATGCATTGCGTGTAGCAATTGCCTCGCCGGGTTTGAACTTGGGCAAGTGTGAAGCAAGATCATCGGGCAGTTTCCTTTCCATAAAGCAATCCCACTGTTTGCGTTTGCCGGGATTGGCTTTCGACCACTGGCTGAAACCTTCCTGCCATTTTCTGTACCCGGATTCAAGTTCTGACACTCTTTTCTTGAAAAGTTCCTTGATTGCATCCGGCACAAGGAAGGCGGGGGAGGGAGGAAACCCTAAGTTCTTTTTGGTGGCTTCGATTTCCTCTTCACCGAGCGGCTCACCATGCGAGCCTGCCGTATCCTGTTTGTTCGGGCTTCCTTTGGCAATGTGTGTATGCCCGATTATGAGACTTGGTTTGTTTTTCTCTTTCTGGCATTCTTCAATAGCCCGGGCGATAGCTTTCCGGTCATGGCCGTCAATTTCAACCGTGTGCCAGTCGTAGCTTTCAAAACGTTTTTTCACGTCCTCGCTGAATGCTAAATCAGTTGAACCTTCAATCGTGATCCGGTTCGAATCGTAAAAGTAAATAATCCTGCCCAGTCCCCAGTGTCCTGCCAGGGATGCCGCCTCGTGAGAGATACCTTCCATGATATCTCCGTCACTGACCAGTGCATAAGTGTAATGGTCAACGATGCTTGAGCCTGTGTCGTTAGAAATGCCTGCCAGAATACGTTCGGCTAATGCCATGCCCACGCCGTTGGCAAATCCCTGTCCCAGCGGACCGGTTGTCGTTTCTACGCCGGGCGTCAGTCCGTATTCGGGATGTCCCGGTGTCAGGCTTCCCCACTGCCTGAAGTTTTTCAGGTCATCAAGACTTAACCCGTATCCGAAGGGATGCAAAAGGCTGTAGAGGAGCATCGACCCATGTCCGGCTGAGAGGACGAATCTGTCCCTGTCTGGCCATCCCGGGTTTGAGGGCGCATGCTTCAGGAATTTCGTCCAGAGCACATAGGCAAAATCGGCGGCACCCATGGGCAGACCCGGATGTCCCGATGATGCTTTCTGCACGGCGTCCATACTCAGAGCTCTGATTGTGTTAACTGCTAGTTCTTCCAACTCTTCCCCCGAAAAGTCCCTGCCGAATTCCTCGGCTGTTTTCTGCTGTCCATTCACCTTTTTCTGGTCCATAATTGAATTATATCCTCCTCTTCTTATTTTTGGCTCTTCTCAAAATTTAGTAGTGACATTGTCATTGCGAGGAGCAAAGCGACAAAGCAATCCCTGGGTTTGCTTCGCTTACGCTCGCAATGACAACAAGATTGTCATTTGCGATTATCTGTGTTCTGTAGGTCTGCAATTATATAACACAAATCCTGCCAGTGCAAGGCTATGATGAGAAATTGATGCGAAATTGTCAGATTACTAAACTTTATGCTTGGCAGGGCGGTGTATTCTGTTATAATACATCGGCATGGAGCACGGGGCATGAAGGTAAAATACTTAGTGAACCCTGTGTCATTCTGAGCGAAGCGAAGAATCTATAAGAATTTTCTTTTTTGCGTAGGGGCGATCCTCGCGGCTGCCCGGGGGAGGGAACTTACGACTTAAATCTTAAGACTGTTTTTTGGGGAATGGTGTAATGGTAACACGCGTGATTCTGGATCATGTAATCCAGGTTCGAATCCTGGTTCCCCAGCCAATCTTGCTATTTCGAAATAGAAAAGCTGATATTATGAGGTTGTTAAATCAAAGGAATGTTTAAGCCGAACTTCACAATTACAAACAAAATAGTCCGCTATCTGTCAGAAATAACGGAAGCACGGGTGGTTATTTTGAATGCTCCGCTTATACCCAGGTGGGAGATAGACTTAAGGCGTCAGGCGTT
>JAUVJM010000014.1 GCA_030596585.1 bacterium | reverse complement strand
TATATCCCATTTCCCGGAAGAATCTACCGTCCCATATAGAAAACCTGATGGGAGCTGCCCAACAGAATATACTTCGCCATAATGATAATCTTCTGGGATTCCTTTTGGATTCTTCACTAATAGCCTGACCACAAGGTTCCTTGTTATTCTCTTGCCAGTCCTTCTTTCATCAAAAAGCTTTGGCGAATTTGCATCACCAGTTGTCTTCCCTTTGTACTTCGTTAGAACGAGGGAACTCGCGATAGTTTCAAAATCATCGGGATGCACTATTTCCTTGAAATGTTTTCCTATAAGTTCTTTCGGATTGTAGCCTAATTGCTTTACAGCATCACTCACAAAGGTAAAGATTCCGCCATGGTCGATTTTGTATATTATATCAGGGATTGCTTGTATTAAGCTTCTGTATCGTTTCTCTCTCTCCCGCAATTCTCCTTTCGCCTTTTTGTATCTGACTTTTTGTGTCTCCAGTTTAGCAATCTGCTGACGTAGTGATTCAAGTTTATTCATAAGCTGTCTCTTGTACTCTTGGTTATTTTTTTATAGTAACTGCAAGATATATTATACCAATTCATAACTTTTGTCTATAAGTTTATTCAAGGATGGGGATTTAAGCCCTTAGCTTTTTCATAACTTCCTTGATAAGCCATCCGGGGGTGGATGCGCCTGCAGTTACTCCGATTGCATTTTTCCCTTTGAACCAGGCGGGTTTGATTTCGTCCGCCGTTTCAACCTGGTGGGTTTCCGTTCCGGCTCTTCTGCAGATTTCTGCCAGCCTTCTCGTATTGGCGCTGTTATACCCTCCCACAACCACCATGGAATCAACCCTGCCTGCCAGTTTTCTTGTGGACTCCTGCCTTTTGACTGTTTCCAGGCAGATGGTGTTGAAAATTCTGAGTTCGGGTGCTTTTGAAAGAAGCGCTTGAACGACTTCGTTGAAATTCCCGATTGTCTGGGTAGTCTGGGAGACAATGCCTAATTGTTTTCTCTTTCGCATTTTGCTCACGTCTGATTTTTTCTCGATGACCTTCACCCCGGGCAAAGCCAGGATTTCCGGATGTCTCTTTTCCCCGATAACAATAACTTCGTATCCATCTTGCTTGAGAAGGGCTACTATCTGGTGGACTTTCCGGACGAAGGGACATGTAGCATCAACGATCGAAAGTCCCTTTGATTTTGCTTCTTTGAGCAGTTTGGGATGGATTCCGTGGGAGCGAATAATGAGGGTTCCTGATTCCATCCCCGAAAGGTTCTCGATTACATGAATTCCTTTTCCCCTCAACCTTTCCACTTCCTGCCGGTTATGGATGAGAGGACCCAGGGAATAGATAGGCAGTTTGCTTTTCCTTGCTGCATCCTGGGCAAGCTTGATTGCTCTTCTTACCCCGAAGCAGAAACCGGAATGCTCTGCCAGCTCTACTTTTTTCATAGCTTAGTGGAAGCAATCTCAGAGATTGCTTCGTCATTCACTGCGTTCATTTCTCGCAATGGCATCTCTCCTATTCTGTGACAGTTCCTTAATCTTTTGCATCACCTCGTCGGTCAATGCCTGATAGGCCTGTCTTCGGTTTCTATTTTCTTCAACCGGCGCGGGGAACACAGGTTTGCCGAATTGAATCTGGATTTTTTTCAATCTTATCCAGCGCGCGCCAATCGGAAGAGCCTTTTCCGCTCCCACAATTAGAGTTGGGATGATCGGCGTGGCGGCAACTGAAGCAAGCATACCCAGACCGGGGTTTCCTCTCAGGAGTTTTCCATTGATACTCCTTGTGCCTTCGGGGAAAATCAAAAATCCTTCACCTGATTTAAGTATTGAGAGAATTCTTTTTATCGTCCCGGGGCGGGGTCTGCTCTGTCTCACAGGGAAGGACTGGCAAACCATGAGAAGCCATGATAGGAAAAGAGTGTCAAATAGGTTTTCTCTAGATGCATAATGGAGGTCTCGCGGAACGAAGGCTCCGACAGCAACCGGGTCAAGGAAACTTATATGGTTGGGGGCGATTATGAAAGGGCCTGCCCGCGGAATGTTCTCCGCGCCTCTTATCCTGACGCGGAATAGTAATTTCAGCACGATTCGTGCCAGGAAGCAGATAAAAGAATATCTACTCATTTCTCGCTTTCGGGTGTTTGACATGGTCAAGGATGGTTTCTACCACCCGGTCAATGTCCATATGTGTGGTGTCAATAACGACTGCATTCTTAGCAATGCGAAGCGGGGCAATTTTTCTCCCCCTGTCTTCTTCATCCCGTGAATGCAGTTCTTTTTCAACTTCATCAACCTCAGCGCTATATCCCCGGTCCTTCAGTTCTTTGTGTCTCCTCCCGACTCTCTCTGCAACAGAAGCATCAAGATAGATTTTCGTCTTTGCATCCGGGAATACTACTGTTGTGATGTCTCTTCCTTCAACCACCACCCCTCCTGCTTTGCCGATTTCTCTCTGGAGCGCTACCATACATTCGCGGACTCCCGGCACTCTGGCGATGTAGTATACCCTCTTTGTAAGTTCCGGGTCCCGTATCGGGACGGTTACGTCCGTGCCGTCCACAAAGACTTTTCTGTCTTTTGTGAGTTTTATGGTTGTCTTCTTCGCAAGTTCAACGAGGTTCTTTTCGTTCGTGAGGTCTGAGTTCTCCCGGATGGCTTTCCATGTGAGGGCGCGATACATTGCTCCTGTATCCAGATACAGGTAATCAAGTTTCTCAGCTACCAGGCGTGAGGCCGTACTTTTCCCGGAGCCTGCAGGTCCGTCAATGGCAATTATAGGTTCTCTTTGCGACATATTCGTAATTCCTAATTCTTAATCCGTAATTCTTATTTCACTGTCCGGTGCGAGGATTCTGAGCGTATCGATGAATTCAGGGAAAGAAGTGTTTATGCATTCCGTATTCAGTATTGTAGTTTCTTCCCTGCTTATCATGCCCGCGATTGTCATTGCCATAGCTATCCTATGGTCTCCGAAGCTGTCAACTTCACTGCCCTTAAGTGTCTCTACGCCCTGGATTAGGAGTCCGTCTTCCTGTTCTCTGACGTCGGCACCGAGATTCTTGAGGTCGGCGGCGAGAGCTTTTATTCTGTCAGTTTCTTTCACTCTCAGCTCTGACGCGCCCCGGATTACACTTTCTCCTCCGGAAAATGCGGCTGCTACGGCAAGTGCAGGAATCTCATCCAGCAAACCGGGCATGTCCGCCGGTCCGATTTTGAATGGGTCAAGCTTGCTCCATTCCACGGTTATGTCTGCCGCCGGTTCGAGAGCTTCGTCCCTTGCCCCGGAGAGAGTGATTTTTGCCCCGGATGAGCGAAGGACGTCTATCATTCGTGTCCTCGTCGGGTTGACTCCGACGTTCGTAATCGTGATTTTGGAATCGGGTATCATACAGGCTCCCAGTATAAAAAAAGAAGCCGCCGATATGTCACCCGGAATGCTGAAATTTCTCCCTTTTAGTTCTTGTCCTCCTTTTATCCTTACAGTCGTCCCGTCGGTATTGAGTTCGGCACCGAAGAAACGAAGCATCCGTTCCGTATGGTCTCTCGAAAGCAGGGGCTCGGTTACGGATGTTTCTCCGTCTGCATAGAGCCCGGCTAACAAAACTGCTGATTTGACCTGTGCGCTGGGGATGGGGGAGACGTGGCGGATAGGATGTAAGTTCGTTCCCTTAACAGTCAGAGGTGCGAAGTCTGCGCCATCCCTGCCTGAAATCATGGCTCCCATCTCTCGCAAAGGCTGTGTTACACGCCGCATGGGTCTTTGCCTGAGGCTCTCGTCTCCTGTAATCACGGTTCGAAAGGACTGACCCGCAAGTATCCCGAGTAAGAGGCGCATTGTCGTCCCTGAATTGCCTGTGTCAATTGTCTCCCCGGGCTCTTTCAGTCCGTGCAGGCCCTTTCCCTCAACAGTCAGCGTGTCTTTCCTGTCAATGTTCACTCCGAGAGACCGGAATGCTTTCACGGTATTCATACAGTCTTCGCCTGTTGCAAATCCTTCGAGCTTGCTCACGCCGTTTGCAATGGAGCTGAGCATTATGGCTCTGTGGGATATTGATTTGTCTCCGGGCACGCTGAACGTCCCTCTCAAGGGACCCCGGCCATTAACTATTATTGAGTGCATTTCTGGCTTTCTCGGCTTTTTTTAGGAAATCGAGCAGGTCGGCACTTTCTTCCTGCATTATGGATTGTTCTATTTTCTCCAGAAGTTCCCTGTACGTTCTGAGGACGGATGCCATTGTCTTCCTGTTACTCATGCATATGTCATGCCAGAGCACAGGAGAGGAGCCTGCAATCCTTGTCGTGTCACGGAAGCCGCTTGCCACGGCGGAGAGGATGCGGTTGTCTTTGCGGCTGAAATCCTCGACGAGGTTGACAAGACCTGCCGCGGCGAGATGGGGGAGATGGGATGTCAATGCTACGATAAGGTCATGGTCCCCCGGGGGCATGATCAGGACCTGCGTTTCCAGCGCTTCCCAGAAATCTCTCAGGCGGCTCACGTTTTCAGAAGGGCTGTGCTTTCCGGGGGTGACGATGCATGTTGTATTCGTGAAGAGTGAATCTCTTGCTGAGTCTATCCCTGATTTCTCCGAACCGGCAAGGGGGTGGCTGCCAATGAAGCAAAGTCCTTCGGGCAGGAAGCTATCGATTGTATCCACGATATTTTTCTTCGTGCTTCCCACGTCGGTGATGATACAGCCGGGCTTGAGATGCGGAATCATCTGCCTGACCGTTTCAGGAATCATCCCCACGGGCAGTGCTACAATGATAAGGTCGGCATCTTGGGAACTGCCCTGTGTTTCAGTGGTTCCCTTATCGATTGCTCCTTTCTCAAGGGCTTTTTTCAGAGATTCCTTTCTTCTGGCTATTCCCAGGACTTCTTCCGCCAGACGTTTCTTCCTGACAGCCATCCCGATAGAACCTCCGATAAGTCCCATTCCCACAATAGATATTCTTTTGAAATCAGGATTACTCATTTTTAAAATGCCTACAGCGTTACTTGTCGTAGCAG
The DNA here is from genome assembly GCA_030596585.1 of bacterium. Classification (GTDB taxonomy): domain Bacteria; phylum NPL-UPA2; class JAUVJM01; order JAUVJM01; family JAUVJM01; genus JAUVJM01. Next base: position 12,511 of record JAUVJM010000014.1, on the reverse strand, counting down.
TTTAGCCATCAAAAGTGCACCACAGCTGTAGTTGCAGAGCTCCGAAAACCTTCGGAGAGGCAAAGTAAACTTTGCCACTACAATGTGCATAGTAACTTCCAACAGCCAAACTGTTACTACTTGTCTACTATTATTATAGAACAGATTTTCCTGGTGGGGAAGCAAGAAATTCAACGGAAACTCAAACGGAGGGTGCTGCGTGCGCAAGTCCTTAGTAGAGACAGCCTGGGTTGAGAGTAACTTCGTCTACTTTGCCTTCCTGAACCCATCTCGCACTTCCATCACAGAAAACTGCATTAAACCCATTCTGGTGGTGGAGGAGCACTCTGTCCAGCAAGTTATCCCACGAATCGCTCCCCTGTGAATTTACCCAGATATGGTCTGCATCTATGATCAGCACAACCCTTGAAGGATTCTTAACCTTTCTGGCATCACCGCCAATTCTGCCTTCTGCTCCGCTGTCGTGCTCATCATCGTTATTTCCCCAATTGTCGATGCCGACAATGTCTTCATTTGCGGCGTAGGAGCATTTACTGAACTCGGTTTCTCCGCCCCAGCAGTACCATTCAAAGTCATCGGGGTCAGGGTCAGAGGGGCAGACAAACATCCTCTTCTCTGCCATCACATACGGCGCTATTGTGTCCACCCAGCATGCTCCCACCGGATGCCCGAGGTCCGGGTATGTTCCGCCGCCCCAGCCTCCTCCGGATTCCACCCACGCATTATAATCTTCCTCGGTGAATCCCCAGCCGCACAGTGGGTACCACCCATCGAAATCCTGCTTGTACATCTCAAAAGCAAGGCACATCTCCTTCACGTTATTCAGGCAGACTATTCTGCGAGCACGGTCACGGGCATCTTTGTGCATTGGCAGCACCATGGCAACCAGTACGGAGAATATTGCAATCACCGTTAGCAATTCTACCAAAGTAAATCCTGTATGCCGCCTACTCACGTTTTGCCTCCCGCCGCCTCGGCATTCTCGAGGGTAGAATACATTTCCTGGAGCCGCATTCTGGGCAAACCGGGGGGTGTTTCTCCCTGTTTATCTTTGCCCAGACGAAAATCCTGCCGCACTCCTCACACTTGATTGCTGTTAGCGCACTTCGTTTTCCGCAATATTTGCACCGAATCGGGTAGGAGGATTCCTCCGCACGGAAGAATTTTCCACATGCCAGACATACGAATATGTCTTTCTTGAGCCTTTTGACTTTCGGAGAAGCCGCCCGCGTTGTTGAGAACAAAGCTATGGCAATGACCAGAATCAATGCGAAGCTGAGGATGGGATTTACCTTCCAGTATCGCTGAAAAGCGGGTTCTCTCTCTGTTTCCACCTCGACAACGGGATAGAATTTCTCCAAAGAACATTTTGGACATTTCATTCCCGGAACCCAGGAGTCTTCTTGTTTCTCCATATCGGACAGCTGCAAGCTCATCACCCTGCGATATCCACAGTCCTCACATTTGACCTCTCTTTTGCGCGCACAGCTTTCAAGCTTAAGTTTTTCCATTCTATCAAGGATTTTGCGAAGCAGCTCTTTGCACTCGCCTGGTATATTTGTGGTGAGGACTACCATTTCTCTTGTTTGCCCTGGAGTCCATCCCTCGTCTATTTTTTCTCTCAACCAGCTCAGTGCCAAATCTTTGCTAACTATTTTGTCTGCTCTCATCTTCAATTCCTTCCGGACGCCTAAAACTTTCCTTTCTCGCGTGGCTTTTCGAAAGAACGTTTAAGGGAATAATTTGCAATCTCATTTGCCAATTTCCTCTCTACGTAATCCGAAATTCTATCTTCCTTTTTCTGAGAAAGGTCACTGAAGGAGATCCCAAATCTTCTTGAAGTTTCTCCCTGACTCTCTGGCTGCTCAACCCATGCCGCGTTAGCGCCAACCTTTACTCTGAAGAAAAAGTTTGGAAGTTCAAACGCTAACAGCAGAGTGTGTTTCTCTTCAAAGAGTTTTTTGACTGATTTTTCTTCGACGTTCTGAATTTTCAGCAAAGCTCCGCCTCCGCCTATATTGATGGTAGAACCGGCTCCTGTCCAGACTTTCCTGTTTTCCTTATCCAGTACCTGTAGTTTCACCGGAAAGCCGGCGGCACAGCGGAGCCACTTTCTCCTGTTTCTTGCATCTGGCATACCACCACCTCCACTATAAAAGGTAGCACATAATAGAAACTTCTGTCAATATTTTATCAGGGAAAAGACGGAATAGCCGGCGAGTTTCTCCCTGCCTTTGAGTTCCTCCAGTTCTATCATGAAGGCAAGCTCGACGACGTTAGCGCCGAGCTGCTCCACAAGGTCGATAGCCGCAGACATGGTTCCTCCTGTTGCCAGCAGGTCGTCGGCAATTAGAACGTTATCTCCCTTGTGGAAAGCGTCCTTGTGTATCTCAAGGGTGTCCTTGCCGTATTCCAGGTCGTAGGCTGCCTCGCACGTATCCCACGGGAGTTTCCCCTTCTTGCGTATCGGGACGGTTCCCGCCCCGATACGACACGCCAATGCTCCGCCGATTATGAATCCCCTGGCTTCAATCGATGCCACTGCGTCTATTCTTTTGCCGCTGTAGCGTTCTGCGAAAGCGTCGATGACCTGCGCAAACGCTTTTCCGTCTCTGAGCAAGGTTGTGATATCCCGGAAGAGTATCCCTTTTTTTGGGAAATCCGGAATGCTTCTGATTTTATCTTTCAGATTTTCCATGCGATGTTCTCCTTAAAATACAGTGATCAGTTGTCAGTGGCCAGTGATTAGCAGAGCAAGCCTCGCCACAAAGCATTGGCGGGCAAGTCTGCAACTACAATTACTTCTGACGGCTTAATGATTACCTCCTTACTGTTTAAATCTGTTTTCGGCTTTGCATTCTGTTTCTCATCTTTGCAAGTGCAGAGCTTTCAATCTGTCTGATTCTTTCCCTGGTCAGGTTCATCCCTCCCCCGATTTCTTCGAGAGTGCGGAAGATTCCATCTTCAAGCCCGAAACGCAGTTTTAGCACGGCCGCTTCCTTCTCCGGCAAGCCGTTGACCTGGAGCATTACCAGTTCATGCTGTATGAAACGGGCAACCTGTTTAACCGGTGAGTTTTCACTCATGTCGTGAATTACATCCATTAGCTGCCCGCTTCCGTCTTCGCCCAGCGGCATGTCAAGCGAATTATGAGTCTGCGATATCGCGAGCAGGAATCTAATCTTTTCTGCAGGCAGGTTCATCTTTTCGGCGATTTCCTCGACGGTTGGTTCCTTTCCCAGTTCCTGGCGTAAGTCCCGGGCAGTCTTCCTCAACTTACTCAGAAGCCCTGTGAGATAAACCGGGATGCGAACCAGTTTTCCCTGATTGGCAAGCGCCCGGGTTACGGATTGTCTTATCCACCAGGAAGCGTACGTTCCCAATTTGCATTTCCTGCGGACGTCGTATTTCTCGACCGCTTTCATCAATCCCAGATTACCCTCCTCTATCAAGTCGGGTAATGACAGACCTAAATTACGGTATTTCTTTGCGATGCTGACCACAAGACGGAGATTCGAGCGAATCATTCTCTCTCTCGCGGCTTTGTCCCCTTTTTTGACTTTCCCGGCAAGTTCGCGTTCTTCCTCGGGTTTGAGCAGGGGGGTCTGTCTTATTTCATCAAGATAGCGTTTGAGGTCGCTATTGACTTCGAACATCATTGAATTCCGTATCTCACCTGCAAGGGAGGCAGTCTGAGTTCTGTCTTGCCCAGAATGAATTGAAGAAGGGAAAATCTCTTCTTTTCTTCTACTATCCTGGGTTCTCCTTCTATCCCTGCTGCCCGTGCGGCAATTTCTATGGCGTCGCTAAGGTTGCCAAGCTCGTCAATGAGCCGTTTTTCGAGTGCCTGCTCCCCCGTGAATATCCTGGCATCAGCAACAAATACAAGTTCTTCTCCTGTCAGACCTCTTCGTTCTTCGATAACTCGCAGAAACTGGCTGTGGATATTATCGATAATTCCCCTTAGCAGTTTCTCTTGGCTGGGGGTCAATTCTCTGCTGATGGAACCGATGTCTTTGAGCTCACCGCTCGTAATGGTTTTCATATCTATGCCGATTTTCTTGAGGAGTTCTTCCATGTTCACGATGTTTATCAGTACTCCTATACTGCCGGTGAGAGTGCCGGGATTGGCAACAATTTTCTCTGCCCCGCATGCCACGTAGTACCCTCCGGATGCGGCTACGCTGCCGAGTGAAGCAATGATGGGTTTTTCGCCTTTCTCGCGAATTTTGTTTACTTCTTCATATATCTCCTGTGTGGCGGCGACTCCCCCGCCGGGGCTGTCTATCCTCAGCACTATCGCTTTAACCCTGGGACGTTTTTCGTATTCATGAAGAAGGTCTACGACGGATTTCGAATGATAGATTTCCCCGACGATATTCACAATTGCCACTTCCTCGGCACCGGGCATGAGGTGCTTGCCCATGACGAGAAAGAACACGAAAATCGTCAGAAACAACAACAAAACTGTACCCAGAGCGATAATAATCCCGAACACCGCCCAGAATTTTTTCATTTCTTTGCCTCCCTATAACTGGACTATTTTCAGTATCTCCCCTGTTTCTTTGTTTATTCGCGTAACATATACGAGAACTCCTCTTCGATACAGTTTTTCCAGAAGTGCCTCTATTTGGGAACTCAGCATGTCAAGCTCCGTTTCGAGGTCGGCGGGCGCGTATCTCACTATTCCCTGGCTATCCTGCCGCGACGTGAGCAGTTTGTAGAAGACTTTTTCTTCCACCTCAAGTTCTATCATGCTCAGTCTCCCGATTGTAGTTGCAGAGCTTGCTCTGCTAATGCAAAGTAAACTTTGCAACTACACCCTGCACTGATCACTATCTACTGACCACTGCTTTTCACTGCCAGTTCAGAAGCTGATTCAGCCAGTGAATGTCGAGTATCACCGCGGCAGTCAGCAATACTGCCAGCAGCGCTGCCAGTACCGATATGCGGATGGGTATGCGTAGTCCTGCCTTCTTCCTCTGGCGCGTTTCCTTCTTTCTCTGAGCCGGTTTCTGGGCCGGTTTCTGGGCCGGTTTCCGGGCAGGGATGTCCCTGACGATCTCAAGAGATGCTTCTCCCACCTGTATCCTGTCGCCCGGAGTGAGTACCTTTGTATCTATCTTCTTTGAGTTTACTTTCAGTCCTTCGTGCGCTCCGAGGTCGGTTATGATGCAGGTTTTCCCCTGTACGATTACCTTGGCGTGAAAAGGCGACACTCCCGGGTCATCGAGCGTAATCTGATTTAGATCGGAGCGCCCTATGCCCGAAGTTGGCTTGTCAAGTTTGTATTCCTCGCCTTTTTTCCCGCCTTTAGTTACTACAAGCTTCAGTCGCTTCCAGTCCTGTTTTCCCGCTGCCATTTTTTCTCTCCATAAGCTCCTCTGTCATTCCCGCCCTGTATCAAGTACGGGGTAAACTGCGGCGGGAATCCAGTGTTTTAAACTGCTTTTCTGGATTACCCGAACAAGTCGGGTAATGACATGCATAGCTTTCATTTATTTTATTTTTGACACTATCCTCCCTACATCTTAAACAAAAGATAACTGCCAGCCAGATATACAACCGCTATACCGATTGCATCCCATCCGAGTTTCATAAATGATTTCTTTGACTTGTATATAATACCAACTATTACTATTGCGGTCATCGAAATTCCGAGAAGCGCTGTCAGGATATGGTTTGTGGACACGATGGAGAGAATGCCGGCTCCGGGCAAAAAAGCATCGCAAACAAAGACTATCGCTACGTTGAGCATGTTTGCTCCCAGTATGTTGCCTATAGCCATGTCAAATGCTCCCCGCCTTACGGCTGAAACAGTTGTTGTTATCTCCGGCAATGAGGTAGCAATTCCCAGAAGCAGCGTCCCGACAAAAGCTTGTTCCCATCCCGTTACCCTTGCTATTTCTTCCGCAGAGTGAACGAGCCAGATGCTCGCTCCGAATATGAAGAGAGCGCACAGAAGGTATTTGAGGAACGCTTTCCTGGCTAAATTTCCTCCAGTGGCTTTCGGTTTCCCGGCTGCATTTCTCTCCTGGAAACTAAAAACGAGTCTTGCTCCTGCAAACCATACGAAGACTATTATGATGCTGAAAGGACTTATCCCCCCGATGGTAATGGAAATTCCGCTTGATATTCCGAGCACCACTATGGCGGACAGAACAATGCTCATGCTGCCGCATACGATCAGCCCCTGGTCTGTTTTTCTCAGAATTGGTCCGGTTCCCTGAATGAAATCAAGGATGGCAATTATAAACAGGTTAAATGCAATGCTTCCGAGAATATTGCCGAGGGCGAGGTCAGGTGCTTTTGCCAGAACAACCGAACCCACTGAAGTGAAAAGTTCCGGCAGAGTAGTCGCCAGGGCAAGAAGGACGAACCCGATCCACAGCCCTCCCCATCCTTTTTCACCGGCAATCGTGTCTGCATGCCGGACTAAATTCCTTCCTGCAATGATTACGATAACGCCGGCGGCTATGAACTGTAACCAGATAATCATTTATCTCCCTTTGTCATTCTGAGCGCAGCGAAGAATCTCGGGTCATTCAGGAGACCCTTCGCACAGTTTACCCCGTACTTGATACGGGGTTCAGGGTGACAGCGCACACAAGACTTACGTCGCTGTGTATAACAGATTCTTCGCATTCATGTCCGCAGGCGGCTCTATCTCCAGCAAATGTAAGATCGTGGGAGCTATATCCGACAATACACCTTCAGGTCTAAGCCTTATAGTCTTATGGTCTCCTGCAATGTATATGAATTCTACCGGGTTTGTCGTGTGAGACGTCTTGGTAAGTCCTGTTTCATAATCTATCATCTCCTCGGCGTTTCCGTGGTCGGCTGTAACAAGCGCTGTCCCGTTTTGTGCCAGTGCCGTGTCCACAACCCCGCCGACGCACTTATCCACGATTTCCACCGCCTTTACTGCCGCTTCGTAATTGCCTGTGTGCCCGACCATATCGCAGTTGGCAAAATTCACAACAGTAAGCGCAAATTTCCCGGTTTTTATCTCTTTGACCACAGTTTTCATGATGTCAAGTGCATTCATCTCCGGATGTTCGGCGAAGGTTGCAGGGTCATAGATGCTCTTGATTTCGATTCGTTCTTCATTCTCGAAGGGGTCAATGCGTTTCCCGTTAAAGAACGATGTCACATGCCTGAACTTCTGCGTTTCGGAGATTCGAAGCTGGCTCAAGCCGTTCCTGCTTATGACCTCACCGAGGAGATTTTTCATCTCTTTGGCTTCATCGATTGCAGGCAGTATGTTGAAACTGAAAGCATCGTAGTACCTTGTGAGTCCGCAGTAAACGATGGCAAATTTCTTCCACCTTTTCCCCGGGTACTTATCTTCAACGAAAGCCTTCGTCAGTTGAATGGCTCTGTCCTGCCTGTAGTTAAAGTGAATAACCGAATCCCCGTCTTTGATTCCGGAGAACTCACCTATGACTGAGGGAGGTATGTATTCGTCGAACATCTCGCTGCCGTCAGGTGTCTTGTCATTGTCATAAGCCCTTTTTATGGCTGTTTCTGCGCTGTTTACTCTGATACCTTCTGCTTTAGTGAGCGTATTGTATGCTGTAGTTGTCAAGTTCCAATTCTCTCCCCGGTCCATCGCATAGTATCTGCCCATCAGAGTGGCGATTTCGCCTATCCGATATTCTTTTATCTTCTTGTTTAGCGTTTCAAGATAGCCCAGTGCGCTTCTAGGCGCCGTATCTCTGCCGTCGGAGAAAAAGTGAATGTATAGTTTTCTGATATTCTGTTTCGCTGCATACTTCATGATGGCAAATAAGTGCTCCTGGTGCGCATGTACGCCTTCGTCCTGCACAAGACCTATTAGGTGCAAGGATGAGCCATTCTCCCTGCAGTTTTTGATAGCCTTTTGAAAATTAGAATTTGCAAAGAATGATCCGTCTTCGATTGAATCGTTTATCCTTGTCAGTTCCTGTTTCACGATTCTTCCCGCGCCCATGTTGAGATGACCGACTTCAGAAGAGCCCTGGTATCCTTCCGGTAAGCCGACCGAAACCCCGGAGGCCCCTAACACCGTGTTGGGATATTTCTCCAGCAATGCGTCAACGTTGGGGGTGTGAGCATTTGCAATGGCATTGTGTTGTGGATTAGGGTTTATACCCCAACCGTCTCTGATTATGAGGACGACGTTTTTTTTCATTTTGATTGTATAGGAATTCCCTTTTTCTAGTTTGTCATTCCCGCGCAGGCGGGAATCTAAGATTCCAGCAGAAATGCCTGGATTCCCGTTTTCACGGGAATGACAACTGGAAACTACCAGCAAGCCCGCCCCGTTAATCTGTTAAACGGGGTCTGCACCGAAGGTGCGTTAACTTTACCTCAACACGTCATAAATCTTCTTTTTCTCTTCCTCGGTTGCGGGGATGCTTTTCCCTGTGACGGAGTCTGAGGCTATTATACCTTTATGCTTCAAAGCCGCTTTCACCAGAGCCGGCGGATTGTCTTCGTAGCAAGCGTGAAGCTTTCTCAGTTTTTCCATGAGGTCCCAGATATGTCCGCGGTAACCTGCATCTTCCTTGCGTGAATCATCAGTGTCCAGCGATGAGCCAACTATCTCTTCCCATTCTTCAGGCAGGACATTGGCCCCGATGGATACGACACCGTCAGTGCTCGGGTTATTCAGGAAATTCAATTCACTGCCGTCGTAGAAGTGAAAATCCTGCCGGCTTCTCGCCGCTTGGACGTAGTTGAGAGAACGGTGCAAATCTCCGCTGTGTGCAAGCCCCGCTATTTTATTGCTGCTCAGCAGTTTCTTGAGCACGCCCGTTCTGATGTTGTATCTCTTCAAAGGGGTTTTTAGGTTCGAAATCAGCGCCGGGTCATTGGAGAGTATCAGCGGAAGAGCTGTGACTGTCATGAGTTCCTCACAGTGCGCAGGAAGTCCCCGGTTACTGCGATACCAGAGAGGACAGTCAAAGAGGAAAACGGTTCCGCCATAATTCAGTTCATCCCGCAAACCTTCAACGCATTTTGCGTTCTCAAAGGTTTCTTCAACAGTATCTGCAGTAATGCCGATGAGAAGCGTTGTTTTCCCTGCCACTATTTTCATTGTTTCCCTGACGAGAGTTTCTCTCGTTTCCCGTGGAAGTAATGCTCCTTCTCCTGCATGACTGCCGGCAACAAGCAGTGCGTTGCTGGGTTCCGTTACGGTGTCCAAAAGCTTCGCCAGGCTTTCTATGTCCAACTCCTCCTTAGTGTCAAGAGGTGTTATAAGCTCCGTGATAAGCCCGCGTGGCTGGGAACCGGTCAATTTTCTCTCCTGCCGAGTATAATCAGTAGGGACACCATTTGTGGTTACCCACCCTTCTGTCATTCTGAGGGTGAAACCCGAAGAATCTCTTTTGCTCTTCACTTACTCTGAATTTTCCTGATGTTGAGTGTATATTACCTCAATGTTCTTGTCAAGACAATGATACGTCACTGGTGGGCGGCGGGGAGCTTGACAAACGGTAATTAATAGTGTAAATATGGAGTCAGTCGAAAGAGGGAGCAGCATGAACAAACGCATTTTGTATTTAAATCACCTCCGGCAAATAGTCAATCCTATTCTGTTACGATCCCTGCTCATTATCCTGCTTTTCCGAACCGGAGTCTCTGCGGAAATGCTTACGCTTGAGGAAAGCATTTCCGAAGCTCTCGAAAACAATCCTTCCATAACGGCTGCCATGGCAAGGATACAGGAGGCAGGTGCCGAGAAAGGGAAGGCTCTTAGTAATTTCTTCCCTAAAATCTATGCATCTTCCTTCTACATGCGGCTTGATGAAGAACGAGAGATTGAATTGCCCTCCTTCGGTGAATCCATTCCCTTCAGTAGTGACGAGATTTATGGTTATAGTCTGAGTCTCACTCAAACTCTTTTCACCGGGGGAAAGATTACTTCCCTTTACAGAATGCAGAGTGAAAATCTTGAAGCAAGCGAGAAGCAGTTTGAGAAGGTGAGAAACGATTTAGTTTTTGGGGTGAAGGAGTCTTACTTCAGGGTTCTGGAGTCGGAGAAACTGAGAAAAGTGGCGGAGGAGGCGGCAGTTCAGGTCGGGGCACATCTTGAAGTGATAGAGAATTTTTTCAGGGAGGGGATGGTTCCGGAAGTGGATGTCTTGAGGTCAAAAGTTACTCTGGCTAATGCGAAGCAGAATCTGATAAATGCTGAAAACGGGGTCAGGCTGTCTAAATTCCGTTTCAATAGTCTCCTGAACAGAGATATGGGGTTGGATGTTAGCCTCGAAGATGTTTTGAGTTTCGAAGACTTGGATTTTGACCTTCCTTCTTTAATCGGGGAAGCTTTTGCCAATAGACCTGAGATGCTGGAGCTGGGGAACAGGCTGAAGATGGCAGAACAGGGAGTGAGGATTGCCCGCTCTGATTTCTTTCCCCATGTTGCGTTTGTGGGGAATTGGGATAACCGGAAGGGAGAAGAAATCCCCGTGGATGAGTGGGAAGAGTCGTGGAATGCGACAGTTCAAGTGAGTGTGGATATATGGGATTGGGGAGAAAACAGAAATGAGCACAGAAGAGCGAAGGCAGAACTCACACAGCTTGAGAGCAGGTTCCTGCTTCTGAAGAATGAGATAGAGCTGGAGGTCCGCCGGGCATATCTTGTGTTACTGGCGGCGAAGGATAAAATAAAGGTTCAGGAAGAAGCAGTCAAATCTGCAGAGAAGAATTCGCGTGATACGTCTTTGAGATTCAAAGAGGGTGTGGCTGCCAACACTGATGTTCTGGATGCCCAGACTATGTTCAGTCAAAGCCGCACTGATTACTACCGGGCTCTGTACGGTTATAACCTTGCTCTGGCGGCGCTGGAAAGGGCAGTTGGGAAAGGCAGTAGTACGCTGTAGCATAAGTTCTTGTCATTCCCCGACTTGATCGGGGAATCCAGAATTCATAGTTATAAACTGGATTCCCGCTTCCGCGGGAATGACAGGCATAAAAAGAAGCGGTTTTTGACAATACTGCGGTTGAGGGGGAGAGAAGGAGATGAAAAGAGCAGTTATCCTGATAGTGATTTTAGTCCTTTTAGGGGGAGTGGCGTATCGGGTGTACAGAACCCTTGAGTTTAAGAAGATTACCGATGGGGAAAGTGCAGAAGTGCGCGAGGTTGATGTAAGGGTATCGGAAGTGGGACAGGGGACTCTTGAAGGTAAGATTTCTCTTACGGGAGACATTGAGCCCCGGAGCCGGGTTACTGTTTATTCCAAGGTGAGCGGAGAGGTGAAGAAGCTCGCAGTTGACGTCGGAGACAGGGTAAAGAAAGGTGCTCTCATCGCCCGGATTGAGAAGGAAAAGCTGGTTTTGCAGGCGGAGAGGTTAGAGGCGTCTCTGGAAGCGGCGGAAGTAAATCTGGATAAGCTCCGCAAGGATTTTGAGCGGATAAAGAGCCTGTTTGAGAAAAACGCGGTTTCCCGGCAGAGAATGGATGACATAGACACCGCTTGCAAGAGTGCGCGCGCTCAGGCAAAGGAACTCAACGCCGCGCTGGCTTTAGCGAGGATACAAGTTGCTGATTCTGAAATCTATGCACCTATCGGCGGGATGATTGCTAAGAAGTTTATTGATGAGGGTGACATTGTAACCGCTACGTCCCAGATGAAGGGAACCCCGCTTGTGGTCGTTGTGGACATGGATACGGTCAAAGTTGTCGTCAATGCTGCCGAGAAGGATATAGCTAGTGTGAAGATGGGGCTTGATGCAAACGTCAGAGTGGACGCTTACCCGGATGAGGTTTTTGCCGGCAGGGTATCGAACGTCTCACCTGTTCTCAGTCCCCTGACAAGAACTGCCCCGGTGGAAATAGAGATTGATAATATGGACCATTTGCTCAAGCCGGGAATGTTCGCCAGGGTAAAGTTGATTACCAAGGTGCATGAGAATGTATTAATTGTTTCTCTGAAGGCGATAATATACCGGGATGGAGAGACAAACGTCTTTGTCGTAGAGAAGGATGCCGCTGTGTTGAGAGAAGTAACGACGGGTTTGGAAAACGGAGGGATGGTGGAGATAACCTCCGGGCTGAGAAAAGGTGAAAAGATCGTTACCGAAGGAGCCTACGGCTTAAAGGACGGCGATAGAGTGAGGATGAAGTTGTAGCGTAAATATTCGGTTGACTGTGTCATTCTGAGCGTAGCGAAGAATCTCTATAGATTCTTCGTCGCTAACGCTCCTCAGAATGACATGCATAGTATGAATAATGCAGGTCTTACGATAAGCCAACGGTAACTGAGCGGTTATGCAATCTTGGAGGATAGCATAAATGTTTGTTACGGATTTTTCAGTTAGGAAGCCGGTTACCGCACTAATGCTGATTTTGATTATTGCGGTACTGGGAGTGGTGTCTGTCTCGCGTCTGCCCATAGATTTGCTTCCTGATTTGGAATTCCCGATGGCTACTGTCCTCACCGAGTATGAGGGAGTGGGACCTGAGGAGATTGAGGCTTCCGTTACGCGGCTTGTCGAGAGTTCCGTGAACCGGGTGGACGGG
>JAUVJM010000138.1 GCA_030596585.1 bacterium | reverse complement strand
TCATGCCGTTTAACGGACATAACTAAATTTCCACCGGTATTTGTTCCAAAACCCCACCGCTGACGGGAAGCTCTTTCCCTTGTTGGTGGTAGGCTATTATCATTTCATGGAGAGCATCTTTAAGCATTTCTCTACACTCATCTAACTCCTTACCCTCCGTTACAACTTCTGGCCACTCAACTAACTGTCCCATATAACCAGAACTTGTCTTTACATACTTAGCAGTATAGTTACTTAACATAACACTTCCCCCTTTTTTATTTTGCTTTTAGCGGGAATCATGATATACCCATAGCTTCAAGGACTGCATCCATTGCTGCAGGGACCGCAGCGGGTTCGCCAACTGTCTTTATCGCTCTGTCAGGGTCTTTCAAACCGTGTCCGGTAAGAACGCAGACAACACGCTTCCCACTGTCGAAATAGCCTTTCCCGTTCAGCTTAATCAGCCCTGCAACCGAAGCCGCAGAAGCAGGTTCCACAAACACGCCCTCAAGGCTGGCAAGCATTCTGTATGAGCCCATTATTTCCTCATCACTCACATAATCAATCAACCCGCCGGACTCCACCGCCGCCGCCTCTGCCTGTTTCCAACTCGCAGGATTGCCAATCTTTATGGCAGTGGCAATAGTCTGCGGGTCCTTTATGGGAGTTCCGCGGACAATCGGAGCCGCCCCCTCTGCCTGGAAACCGCACATCTTCGGCAATGCGGCTATTTTTTCGCTTTTCCTGTATTCTTTGTAGCCTTTCCAGTAAGCGGTTATGTTCCCCGCATTACCGACAGGAATTACGTGATAATCGGGAACACCTTCTAACTGCCCACATATCTCAAACGAGCCGGTTTTCTGCCCCTCAATTCTGTCGGGATTGAGAGAATTGACGAGAACTATTTCATAACGCGAAGTGATTTCTCTGACAATTCTTAGCGCATCATCGAAGTTTCCGTCAATGGCAATCACCTTTGCGCCATACACAAGAGCCTGTGCAAGTTTCCCGAGTGCAATACCTCCGGCGGGAATCAGAACAAAACACTCAAGCCTGGCTCTGGCAGCATAGGCGGCTGCCGAAGCAGAGGTGTTCCCGGTAGAAGCGCACATCACCGCCTTCGCCCCTCTTTCCTTCGCCTTCGAAACGGCAAGGGTCATGCCTCTGTCTTTAAAAGAACCCGTGGGATTCATTCCCTCAAACTTCAGGTAGATTTCAAAACCAGCGCCGATTTCCTCCGCCAGGCGCTCAGCCTTTATGAGGGGAGTATTCCCCTCCAAAAGAGTGACTACCGGAGTCTTATCAGTTACCGGAAGATACTGCCTGTATTCGTCAATTACACCTTTCCACATAGCATGCCTCTTTCAATTCGCCACTTCCAGACATATACCGTAGTGGCAAAGCTCACTTTGCCTTTAGCCGAGCAAGCCCCGCCACAAGGCGCTGGCGGGCAGGTCGGCGACCACTGTTTCGTAATTCCTAATTCTTAATTTGTAATTGCTCTATCCTATCCATTCCCTCTTTTATCTTATCAAGAGACGCCGCATACGATATGCGAATATTGGCATCAGCACCAAAAGCAGCGCCCGGAACCACGGCAACCTTTGCTTCGTCCAGAAGTAATTCCGCAAAATCCATGGAACTGTTTATAACCCTGCCTGCAATAGTCTTTCCAAAAATGGAAGAAATCCCGGGGAAGACATAGAAAGCACCCTCAGGCTTCACACAGGAGAGTGCCCCAATCTTCCTGACTCTATCCACGATATAATCTCTGCGTTTCTCAAACTCAACTCGCATCGCTGTTACCTCATCTTGAGGTCCTTCGATCGCGGCAAGAGCCGCCATCTGCGCAATCGAATCAGGGTGCGAAGTCAACTGACTCTGCAGTTTAATCATCGCCGATATTATTTCCCTGTCCCCCGCCGCATATCCTACTCTCCACCCGGTCATGGCATAGGTCTTGGATACACCGTTTACGATTATCGTTCTCTCTTTTATGTCTTTCCCCAAGGAAGCAATTGAAACGTGTTCCACCCCGTAGACTATTTTCTCATATATCTCATCCGAAATGACGAATATCCCCTTTGACAGAACTATCTCCGCTATAGCCTCAAGCTCAGATTTGTCATAAACAACCCCGGTCGGGTTTGAGGGACTGTTCAGAATAATGAGTTTCGTCCGTTCAGTAACAGCCGCCGCCAGCGCATCCACAGAGAGCTTGAATCCATCCTTTTCAGACGCAGGGACAATAACGGGCTTTGCTCCGGTCAATTTCACCTGTTCAGGGTAACTCACCCAATACGGGGAAGGAATAACTACCTCGTCTCCGGCTTCGCACATAACCTGAAGCACAAGACTGATTGCCTGCTTGGCACCTGAAGTAGCAATAATCTCATCGGGGCTGAATTTCAGGTTGTTATCCCTCTCAAACTTTTTGCAAACAGCATCCCTCAGCTCCTTTACACCTGAGGCGGGAGTATACTTGGTGAATCCTTCATCAATAGCCTTTTTCGCCGCCGCCTTTATATAATCGGGCGTATCAAAATCAGGTTCCCCGATGCTAAAAGCTATGATGTCTATCCCTTTACTTCTCATCTCCTTGGCTTTCGTCGTTATCGCAACCGTAGCCGACGGCTTCAGATTCTCTGCCAACTTCGACAATTTTTTCATTGAAAAGCCCTCTTTATTCCGCGTACTGCCTGCCTGAGCCTGTGTTCATTCTCAACCAAGGCAAACCTGACATACCCCTCTCCTCCGGCACCAAATCCTATGCCGGGGGAAACCGCCACCTCCGCCTTCTCAAGAAGGAACTCTGCAAACTTCAGCGATTTCATCTTCCGGAACTTATCGGGGATAGATGCCCAGAGATACATTGTAGCTCTTGGAAGCGGAACCTTCCACCCAATTCTGTTAAGACCCGTTACCAGAACATCCCTCCTGC
>JAUVJM010000127.1 GCA_030596585.1 bacterium | reverse complement strand
TCGAAGCAGGGATGTGGCTGCCCCGGACAACATTCATTATGTAATCGTCGGCGTCGTGGCAGAAGGTAATTTTCAACCCGTTTTTCGAAGAAACCGATGGGAGATACCCGTCTTCCGGTGAATCAAAAACAACTTCCAGCCCGACCCTCTTCCTCGCGGCATAATCTTGCAGGCGCATACAAAATCTCTCTCTCGCCCCTTGCAAATCTTCCTGCCGCGGCATCCCGCCCATCCTGAAAATAAAATTGTAACCGTCAATAATAATGTGCAATTCAGACCTCAGAGACAGATATTAAGGCTATACTCTTTTATACAGGTCACCCAAAAGCTTCATCGAAACTGACGATTTCTCCTTCTTTGGCTTTCGCTCTGGCTTCCCTTATCCTCTTGGCAGCCTTGGGGCTGGACATAAGCTCCAGGGTTCCCATAAGACCGGAAACGTAGTCTCCGACTTTTCTCGTCAGGTTCTTCTTCCCAACATTTGCCTTAATCACCTCAATTATCGCACTGCCCACCACAACTCCGTCCGCCCACTTATTGACTTCCCGGACGTGCTCTCGGCGGGATATCCCGAAGCCGACCACGAGCGGTTTATCCGTTATCTTCCTGATCTTCCCCAGGAACAGCTTTAAGCCCTGCCCAAGCCCCTTCCTTGTCCCCGTAATGCCGATATGGGAAAGACAATATACAAAACCCTCCGATTCTCCCGCAACCAGTTTCATTCTATCCGGAGGACTGTTTGAAGCAAGAAGAAATATCAATGATAAGTCATATCTGCCAAGAGCTGATTTCAACCCCCCTGACTCTTCAGACGGCAAATCAGGAACGATGACTCCGTCCAGCCCGACGCTTCCCGCCTTTTTGGCAAACTTCCGAATCCCGTACTGGTACACGGGATTGTAGTACGTCATAACGACAAGCGGGATTTGTGTCCTGCGCCTGATTTTCTTCACCATAGAAAAAATTTTATCAAGAGTTACGTGGTTAAGGAGCGCCTTCTGCGACGCTTCCTGAATTGTTGGTCCGTCTGCAAGAGGGTCGGAAAACGGAACTCCAAGCTCAATCACGCTCACACCCCGCGACGCAAGTTCAAGGACAAGATTCTCCGTCGTTTCCAAATCGGGATAACCGGATGTCAAATATGCGACAAATGCCTTTTTCTTGTCCTTCCTCAGCTTCTCAAAAGTCTCACTTATGCGGTTCATCAAGCTCTCCTGAAACTATATCTGCGTCCTTGTCCCCCCTGCCGGAAAGGTTGATTACGATTATCTTGTTTTTCTGAAGCTTTACGGCGAGTTTCACAGCATAGGCAATGGCATGGGCACTCTCCAGGGCAGGAATAATCCCTTCAGTCTCAGACAACAGTCTGAAACTCGACAGCGCTTCTCTGTCCGTAACTGCAACGTATTTTGCCCTTCCGGTCTTCTTAAGAAAACTGTGTTCAGGACCAACCCCGGGATAATCCAGCCCGGCGGCAACCGAATGAGTCTCTCTTATCTGCCCGTATCTATCCTGAAGAAGGTAACTCAGAGTCCCGTGCAGAATGCCCACCCGGCCTCTAAGAAGCGCCGCCCCATGCCGTCCGCTGGCAAGCCCCAGCCCGCCTGCCTCAACACCTATGAGGTTAACCCTGTCCCTCATAAACGGGTAGAACATTCCGATACTATTACTGCCGCCGCCTACACAGGCAACCAGATAATCAGGCAGTCTTCCCTCAACCTTCAAAATCTGCTTCCTCGTCTCTTTGCCTATTACGGACTGAAAATCCCTTACCATTGCGGGGTAGGGATGCGGCCCAACGACCGAACCAATCACGTAATGGGTAGTCTCAATGTTCGTAGCCCAGTCTCTTATCGCTTCGTTAATGGCATCTTTCAGAGTGCAGCTGCCGGAATCCACGGGTATGACCCTGGTTCCGAGAAGTTTCATCCTGAAAACGTTAAGTGCCTGTCTCCTTATATCCTCCGTTCCCATATATACTTCACACTCAATCCCGAATAAAGCCGAGGTAGTCGCCGTAGCCACTCCGTGCTGTCCGGCCCCGGTCTCAGCAATAATCCGGGTCTTGCCCATTTTCCTTGCAAGCAGAAGCTGCCCGAGCGTATTGTTTATTTTGTGGGAACCGGTATGATTAAGGTCCTCTCTCTTCAAATAAATCTTTGCCCCGCCCAATTTCTTCTCTAATCGCTTCGCCCTGTAAAGAGGAGTGGGTCTGCCTACATACTGAGAGAGATAATACCTGAATTCTTCCTGAAACTTCTTGTCCCTCTTAGCTCCCAGGTAAGCTTTTTCAAGTTCCTTGAGAGCCGCCATCACCGTTTCGGGAACGTATTTCCCACCGAAAAACCCGAAATAACCTTTCTTGTCAGGTAGCATAACCGCCCTCATAAAATCGTGTGATAAATCACATCGCTGCATTAAGTAGATTTTGCAGCGGCGGCATTCATGCCGCTCCGCCTTACAGATTCCACAAACTCCCCCAGCTTATCAGCATCTTTCCTTCCCGGAGCCGATTCCACCCCGCTGCTGACATCAACTATTTCCGGTCTGACCTTCCTGATTGCTTCTTCTACGTTACCGGCATCAAGCCCGCCCGAGAGCACAACCGGGCATCCAAGCTTCTTCGCCTCGATTGCCAGGTTCCAATCAAACCTTTCCCCTGTCCCGCCGGACTTTCCGGGAACAAACGCATCAAGCAGATACGCATCCACCCTATACTGCGGCATAGTAACCAGGTCTTCTTTCGCTCTGAGTCTAAAAGCCTTGAAAATTTCAAAGCCTCCAAAATGCAGACAATAATCCGGGCTTTCATCACCGTGAAACTGAAGAACGTCAAGCCCGCAATGCCGGGCAGTATCTTCAACTGCATCCCTCGCCTCATTGACAAAAACGCCGACCTTCTTCACGGCAGGAGGCAGCCCGGATATGATCCCTTTCGCATCTTCCTTCGTTATGCGGCGGGGACTTTCAGCAAAAACGAAGCCAATGAAATCTACGCCGAGGCTGATGCATATCTTAGCATCTTCCATGTTGGTTAATCCACAGATTTTTATCTTAGTCATCTAAAATTTCCCTAGTGCAGCGTTTTATAACTAGCTTGGACTATAGCCTGTGTCATTGCGAGGAGCGACAGCAACGAAGCAATCTCTGGGTTTGCTTCGCTTACGCTCGCAATGACGTGTTTTGAATAAGTTAGCATTTTAGTGAAACACTACACTAGTAGTTCTGTGATTTTTGCGGGAATATTCTCAGCACGCATAAGTATCTCCCCCACGAGAATCGCATCCACCCCAACCGAAGAGAGGTACTCAACGTCGCCCCTGGTCTTAATCCCGCTCTCACTTACTACAACCCTGCCATCAGGAACAAGCTTGCAGAGACGTTCCGTCGTCTTCAGGTCAACTTCGAAATTCTCAAGATTTCTGTTGTTTATACCTATAATCTCAGCCCCGGAACTTACTGCCTTTTCCAACTCGCCCTCAT
>JAUVJM010000005.1 GCA_030596585.1 bacterium | reverse complement strand
TACGAACACACTTTTATCCATGAAGTATACGACCTCATGCAGGCTATAGCTAAGGATGAGATGCCCAGTCCCGACTTCGAGGATGGGGTGAAGTGCCAGATGGTTCTGGAAGCAGTGGAGAAATCCATTGAAGATGGGAGATGGTCACAGATAGAGTACGTGCTGTGAATTTAGAGTCACGGTTCAGAAATCGCACGTGTCATCCTGAGTGTAAACAAAGGATCTCAGCAAAGCAGTTTCTTTCCTGAAGGAGATACTCCTCACGGAGAAGGTGGGAGAGATGTGGTGGGCGTAAATAGCCTGTTTTTGTAGTTGCCCCGAAAGCTTTCGGGGCTTTTTCACCTATCGTGCTCATATCGTTTCATTGCTGTTAATTCACGCGGCAAATGCGTTTCGTAAGGCTCCCAGTTAATCCACTCGCCGCTCAGGAAACCGTCATATTTATCGGATTTCAGCAGATCGACTGCCTGTCGGTGGTCAACATAACCCTCGCCAATCGGTACCATAACCAGTTTGTCGTCCGGGGCGCCGTCATGAAAATGAACGTGTTTGATCCATAATTTAAGCACTTGAAAAGCTTCCTGCATTGTCGCTTCCTCTTGCCGGACCGGATGCATGATATCCCAGTTGATGGCAATTGCAGGATGATTTATCCGCTTCATCACATCAGCCAGATGTTCGGGATTACACCATGAATCGTGGGTTTCCATACAAACGACTACTTCTCTTTCCGCGGCATGGCCGGCAACATCCTGCATGGATTTAACCAAAAGATCAATTGCCGTTTCCCGGTTAATCCCTTCCGGGATGGCGCCGCCAAACACACGAATCCGGGGGGCGCCGACATCACCTGCCAGGTCAATTGCTTTATGCGTATCGCTAATCATTGTCTTGTTTATTTCAGGATCGGCGTAACGGCACGACGTGGCAATACAGCAGAGCTGGATACCGCTTTCTTCTGATTTCTGCCTGCATTCTTTGCGGAAGGATTTGGATGAATCCATCTCGATTCCATGCTTGTGGTTTTCACCGATGCGGGGTTCAATGCCATCATATCCATATTTTTGGGCAATTGACAGCATCTCGTCCAGATTTAGTTCAGGACAAGAAAAACTCATAAAAGAATATTTCATTATTCTCCCCCTTCGTTGATTTCAATTGCTCTTTTCTGTTCGGCTGATGCGTAAATAGCATCGGTAATGTTTTGAATGACCATAGCCTGTTCAATGCCTGTTTTCGGCTGGCGATTTTCACGAATTGCTCTCGCAAAATCTTCCGAAGGACCGGAATAAAGACATGTGCTGTCTTCTTCTCCTTCCCAGACGGTTTTGGAAAAGACGCCTTTTTCCTTTGATGTATTATTGAAAATAATCTTCTTGCCCTTTTCACTTGTCATCCTCAACTGCAGGGAACCTTTTGTGCCGATAAGCTGCCAGGCACTCTCGGGCTGAGCTGCAACGCATTCACCGCGTTCGAACATAATAACTGTGTCTCCTTCACACGAAATCATCGCTGTAACGTGTTCCTCAGCATCGGAGCCGGGCGCTACATGGCATTCCAATTGCGGAGGAATTTGCCATGTCTGTGCCAGCACCAATTTGGGCTTCAGCGACCAGCCGGTGATCCCCAATAAATAATCCAGGTCATAGGGACCCCAGTTAACTAAAATCCCGCCGCCGTTTAGGCGCTTGTTCACGCGCCAGGGGGGCGGGGTTTTGTCGGGGGGCGGCCCCGCCGCAGAGGTGACACGGCAGCGCACGACGCGCAATTTTCCCAGCGCCCCGCCGGCAATAAAATCTGTCACAAAGTCTGCAGACGCGAGGAATCTGTATCGCGAGGAACAAAAAGCACAAACCAGTTCACCACGCGCCTTCGCTATCTGCTTGAGCTCATTGACATTCATTGCTGCTGGTTTTTCAAGCAAAACATGTTTGCCGCGGCTGAAAGCATGTATGGCAAGAGCTGCCCGAATACCGGTTGGAAGTGCCAGCACGACTGCTTCCACATCCGGATCTTCCATGAGCAGTTTTCCACTGGAATAAACTTTTTTAATGCCAAATTCCTGAGCAGCCTCGCGAGCCTTTTCTTCAACCTGGTCAGCCACAGCTACTACATTGATTAAATCAGATTCTACCGCATTCTTAATGTGAATCGCACCGACGACACCACATCCGACAACACCGAGTTTTACGGGTTTCATAACCACACTCCCATTTAGACATCACACCGTCTTTGTAAAAAATCAACTTGACTCACGGTTCAGCAAATATCCACAAAATTATACCTGAAACAGATATGTAAATGCTATAACTATTTTGACTTTTTTTAGACACAAAAATCTATTTGCAATCGGGCATCCTGTGCTGATAGAATAAAGAACAATGGATACTATTTCGGGGAAACCCTATTTCAAGGATGGTTTTGAGGTGTACGTTCATGCTTGTGAAGAATTTAGCCCAAGAACAGGGATGCATGCGCACGACTTTACCGAGATAGCATACGTGGCAAAAGGCAATGGTACCCATCATGTCGGGACCAAAAATAAGTACGAGGTATTGGTTGGCGACATGTTTGTCATTAACAGCTATGAATCTCACTATTATACAAACACGAACAATTTGGAGATATACTACATTCTTATAGGACCGCATATGCTGAAGAGAAATCTGAAAGTTCTCAGGGACATTCCAGGATTTTGTGAATTCTTTTATGTAGAGCCTATTTTCAGGGAAGAGACAGAATTCTCCCAGCATTTGCATGTGGAGAGAGAATTCGCATGCGAAATAGAGAATACGCTGGAAAAAATGAAGGCAGAACTTGAGAGCCGAAACTGCGGATACAAAATTATGGTTGAATCTCTCCTGCTGCAGTTTTTCCTGACTATTAGCAGGCTGTATTATGGATTTTCTCAGAAGAGCCTGAAGCCTGGAGAGATCGATTCCAAAAAAAAGGCAGTGGATGAAGTAATAGCTTACATTGAACATCATTATAAAGAAGATATAAAACTGTCCGACCTTGCCAGATGCGGCTGTTTGCAGTCCGAGTACCTTTGCCGGGTTTTCAGGAAATTGACCGGTCTGACAATGATCGAATATATTACGGGAATCCGCATCAGAAGAGCTTCTCAGATGCTGATTCATACAACCGATTCTATAACTGATATCTGTTACGAGGTTGGGTTCAACGATCTCAGTTATTTCATTCGGACATTCCATAAGACCGTTGGCATGTCTCCCTCTGAGTTCAGAAAAAAGTCAAAATAGTCACACATTTTGTCAGAATAGTCATAGTATTTGTATGTCTGCTTCGGGTATAGTTCGATTGCAGGAAAGTTTTAGACTGTAGATGAAAGGAGAGCTGCACATGGTACGTCTTGGAGGTCCAGTCTTCATGGCTCGGCAAGCAGCGGCCGGAGCGGGTGAAAGTCACGGTGCAAAAGCTGACGATGTTGAAACGCTTGTGAGGAAACACAAGGAGAAGGGATTCCGTGCAGCCTATGCTCCCCAGGTCAGCATTGGAGAAAGCAATCGCGTCCGCGAGATTCGTGAGGCTTTTGAATCCGAAGATATTACAATCAGCGAAGTGGGATACTGGAATAACCTGCTTGATCCTGACCCGAAAACGGCAAAAGAACATCGGAACGGAATGCTGGAAAGCCTGGCACTTGCAGAAGAGCTTGGCGCGTGCTGTGCCGTGGATGTCCTGGGTTCGTATGCGCCGGGGTCAAGTACGCTCCACCATCCGCATAATTTTTCAAAGGATGCGTTTGATGCCGCTGTGGAAATGGCACGGTTCTTTATTGACTCTGTGGAACCAAAACGTACGTTTTTCACCTATGAAATGTTTCCGTTCAATGTGATGGACAGCCCAGAAGCGATTCGGAGGCTCATTGATGTAGTGGACCGCAAGCAATTCGGTGTGCACATGGACCTGGTTAACCTCGTGAATTGTCCAAGAGCATATTATGAAAGCGGAACTATCATGAGACGCTGTGTAGAGCTTTTCGGGGACAGGATTGTATCTGCTCATGCGAAAGATATCCAGATGGAGAGCCCTGCCATCAGTGTTATTTTGCGTGAGGTTGTGCCGGGTGAGGGAAACCTTGACTACGGAACTTATTTGCGTGAATTGCATGAGCTTCCTCAATCCATTCCTCTGATGATGGAACATCTGAGCACGGAGGAAGAGTATGATAGGGCAGCTGCTTATATACGCTCTGTTGCAGAAAAAGAGCAAGTTCCACTATAGGGCGGTTATGAGAAAATTGCGTTGATAGAATACAATGGCAAACCGAGGAGGAAAATGAAATGGCAAAGTTGGCGTTATTAGGCGGAGAAAGAATTATACCCGAACCTGTGAAAAAGAAAAACGCGGGCTACTTTGATGCGCAAACACAATTTGTTAAAGAGTTTAGGGAATATTGCGGATGCAAGTATGCAAGGTGTTTTTCATGGGGTACTGGTGCGCTGACAGCATCGATGGTTGCCGCAGGCGTCGGTCCCGGTGATGAGGTTATCGTGCCTTCGTTTACGTGGCCGGCAAGTGTGAATTGCATTCTACATGTAAATGGGATTCCTGTATTTGCGGATATTGATCCCAAAACATTCACTCTTGATGTTGAAGACGTAAAACGGAAGATTACCCGCAGGACAAAGGCCGTAGTCGCAGTGGATATCTATGGGCATCCAGCTAATATTCCGGCGCTGAAGAAAATAGCAAAGCCAAGGGGAATACTTGTTGTGGAGGATTCGTGTCAGGCTACCGGGGCTGAAATACGCGGCAAGAAGGTAGGCACTGTAGCTGACATGACTGCTTTCAGCTTTTCGGGAAAGCCAATTACGTCGTCGAGCGGAGGAGTATTTACAACAAACAACCACTGCCTTTATGAAAGAGCACTTGTTGCTGGAGAACATACTTCGCTGCTTTCCCAACTCAAGAACAAGGAACTGAGAGAGCGATATGCTCCGACACTCGGTTATGGATTCAAAACAAGAATGGATAGTCATGGGGCTGAAGGAGGTCTGGAGCAGCTTAGAACACTTGAGAAAAGAAATAATGCCAGAATCAAGAATTGCGATTTTCTGACAAAGGCTTTCAGTGATATAGAGGGATTGACCACTCCGTATGTTAAACCTGGTTATAAACATGTTTACCATCTGTACACTCTTTTGTATGAGAAACAGATTTTCGGAGTGTCAAGGGAGCTTTTTCAGAAAGCCATCCAGGCAGAAGGGCTGCGCGTAGTTACTTACGTTAACAGTGCAAACTATATGTGTTTCCCCGGAGGACGATATGTCTCTGCCGGTCCGGTACACCACAGACCGGTGTTCCAGGAGAAGAATCTCTACGGTAAGGGCTGTCCGTTCAAGTGCCCGTTTGGTAAAGAGCCTGATTATTCAAAAGGTTCCCTGCCGGTAACTGAGAGAATCACGGATATGGAGCTCAACATAGAACAGCACAATATTACATTGCCGAAAACAAGAAAGACAATGCAGACGTATGTGGATGTTTTCACAAAGGTGATTGAAAATATTGATGAGTTGAGAAAAGGTACAAGAAGGCGAAAACGTTCTTAGATGCTGCCAAAGAATAAGATTGACTTTTGGCGGAGGTGATTTTGGATCGAGGCAAGGAGGGGAAAATGGATTCAGAAGTAAGATTCTATCACATGATTCCAGACCAGATTGTTAAAAGAAGAACGAAATGCCCGATTGCGTATCTTCCGGTTGGCGCGCTTGAGTGGCATGGGTCACATCTGCCGTTTGGCACAGACTGCAAGACAGCCGATTATTTTGCGATAATGGGAGCAAAAAAGTATGGTGGCGTAGCGTTTCCTGTTATAACCTATAATGATATTCGTTACAATCTTGTGGACGCCTTTGCCCAGCCGCAATATCATGATGCCTATTGCAAGGAAATGCAGCTTTCATCAGATATGGCTTCTACTTTTGTCAATGGAGAAAAGCAACCCGGACATTACAAAAAAAGTAAAAAGAAAAATTTTATTCCGCTTCCCATGTCATATCAGGAGCAGGTGGATTTTTTTGCAAAATCCGTGGCATATGCAATCATGGAGATTTATCTATACGGATTTAAAGGTATAATAGTTGTTCCGGGGCATGGAGGAATCGCAGGCTTTTGTGACCGTGGCATTGAAATGTTTCTGGAAAACAGCAAATGCAGTAAAAACCTTCAACCTGCTCCGATCGTGCGAAACTATTTTTACCTTAATTCCTGCCGGGATTCAGAACCTTATTTAAAAAAAGCTTCGGCACATGCGGATAAATGGGAAACCGCGATCTTAAAAACAATTGAACCTGAAAGTGTTCATCTTGAAAAAATATCCGCAAATCCCAAAAAGGTTCCCAACGCATATATGGGACTCCCTATCGTCAATCCTGAAACAGGTCAAGTGCAGGGCAAAAAGCATCCCTGTGACAAATTTGCGGAATCAGACCCGCGCAGTACGCCTGAAGATCGGGAATATGGACAGCTCCAGATTGATACTGCTCTCAAAGGGTTGAAGAAAGTTGTAGAAGACATAAAGCAGTTGTTGAAAAAAAAGGATAGATAGAATGGGGAAGAGGGCTTTAAACATTGGGCTAATTGGAACCGGTTTCATGGGGCGGGTGCACTCGAATGCATACCGGCAGGTGAACCAGTTCTTTGATGTGAAATACCGCCCGGTTCTCAAGGCAGTGTGCGCGCGAAAAGAG
The DNA here is from genome assembly GCA_030596585.1 of bacterium. GTDB lineage: Bacteria > NPL-UPA2 > JAUVJM01 > JAUVJM01 > JAUVJM01 > JAUVJM01. The sequence goes on along the minus strand of JAUVJM010000005.1, from coordinate 20,965 downwards.
GAAAAGCTGAAAGCGTTTGCTGGTAAATGGGAATGGGAGAGCTGCGAGACTGATTGGCGAAAGCTTATTGATCGTAAGGATATTGATCTTATCGACATCGCTGTACCGAACAATATGCATCACGATATTGCAATTGCCGCAGCCGAAGCCGGGAAAATGGTGTTTTGCGAGAAGCCTCTGGCGATGAATGCCGAAGAGGGCAGGGAAATGGTTGACAGTGTTGAAAGGGCTGGCGTGTCTAACATGATCTGGTTCAATTATCGCCGCGTTCCGGCAATTGCCCTGGCAAAGCAAATTGTTGACCAGGGAAGGCTCGGGAAGATATTTCATTATCGTGCCAGGTATCTTCAGGATTGGACAATCAGCTCCGGAGTGCCGCAAGGAGGCGAAACCTTCTGGAGGCTGGACATTGAAAGCGCCGGGAGCGGAGTAACGGGTGACCTCCTGGCACATTCGATTGACACCGCTATGTGGTTGACAGGCAGAATCTCTTCGGTGTCCGCGATGACCGAGACTTTTATCAAGGAACGTTCGTTACAGGAAGAACCCGGCAAAATCGAGCCTGTTGGTATTGATGATGCCTGCGCTTTTCTCGCCCGGTTCGAGAATGGAGCAATGGGGACGTTTGAATCAACGCGCTATGCGCGCGGGAGGAAGAATCAGAATACTTTTGAGATCAATGGGGAAAAAGCATCCATTTGTTTTGATCTTGAAGATGCACACCGCCTGCAGTATTTTGAGCACGGTGATGATGAAGGATTGCGCGGGTGGCGCTCGATTCTGGTTACGGATATGGAGCATCCTTATATGAGCCACTGGTGGGTGCCTGGCTGTGTCATCGGATACGAGCACACATTCATCAATGCGCTCGCTGATTTTCTTGAAGGTTTAGAAACCGGCAAGAAGATCTGTCCCGATTTAAGAGAAGGATTGGCAGCACAGTATGTCTGTGATGCTGTGCTGTGTTCATCAGAAACAAATCAATGGCAGGTGATTAACCCATCCTCCTGTATGTAAGATTCCGTATCTCTTTCCCTGGTTTTTGATTCCGCCGGACGTCAAGCAAAAATCATCTTTTTTCGAAAGTCGCCAAGGTTTATGCTGCTTCGGTGGGATTATGGGCGTGGGGAGAGAAATCAATGCTTCAGAAAAAAACTTCGTGAAAAATTTGACAAGCATCCCTTTTTTGTGCTATATATCCATTCAGTGTGGTTCTTCTCGCATTGGAACTGTAACGAATTCTGGTCACTAAACACTTACCAACGGTCACCTATATAACAAATGGCTTTGCGTTTCCCCGAATCTTCAGTTGAGCAGATACTGAACTCTGTAGATATTGTTGAGGTCATTTCAGACTACGTTGTGCTGAAGAAGACCGGCTCCAACTACAGAGCTCTTTGTCCCTTTCACCGTGAGCGCACTCCCTCATTTACCGTAAGCCCCGGAAAGCAGATGTTCTACTGCTTCGGCTGTCAAACCGGGGGGAACGTTTTTTCCTTCCTGATGAAGCATGAAAACATGACTTTTCCGGAGGCAGTAAGGTCCCTGGCAGAAAAGACAGGAATTGAACTGCCCGATGTTGATAAGGGCGAAGAAGTAAAAATACTGTCCCTCTCCAGCGTGAATGGGGCCGCTGCTGACTATTTTCATAGGTGTCTGGTTTCTGAGAAGGTTGGGGAGAGGGCCCGGGAATATCTGACCCGGCGCAAGATCAAGGATGATGTGATTGATTTATTCCGCCTGGGTTACGCGCCGTCCGGCAAAGGACTGATGGAGGAAATCCTCCGGAAGGCTCTTCCTGAGAGGGCAGTTGAGGAATCGGGACTTTTTTCGCGGGATAAGAGCCGGGTGGTTCTCTCTCAACGCGTTATTTTCCCAATTTGTAATCCGCGCGGAAGGGTAATCGGTTTTGGCGGCAGGACTATGGGCAGTTCCGAGCCGAAATACATCAATTCGCCGGAAACCCCCCTTTACCGCAAGAGTGAAAGCCTTTATGGGCTTAATCTTGCCAGGGGAGATATCCGCGATGAGGGAAAAGCAATTGTGGTTGAGGGATACTTTGACATGATACGCCCCTTTCAACATGGTATAAGGAACATTGTTGCTTCTCTCGGGACCGCTCTTGCACAAAGCCAGGTGAGCTTGCTCCGGCGTTATACAAAGGAAGTGGTTATGATATACGATGCTGATGCGGCCGGTGTTAAAGCAACGCTCAGGGGGCTTGATCTTTTCGTGGAAGGCGGGTTCAGGGTGACTGTTGTTTCTCTTCCCCAGGGGGAAGATCCTGACTCTTTTATACTGAAAAAGGGAAAGGAAGCATTCATTGCGGAAATCAAAAGGGCAAAAAACCTTCTGGATTACAAGCTGGAGATACTTACTGGGGAATATGACCCTCTTACCGTTGAAGGCAGGGTTGAAATTGTCAATGAGATGCTGCCTACCATAAGCAAGATTGGACATGCCGTGGAAAGGTCGGAGTACGTAAAGAAGCTGGCGGAGTGTTTGTCGATAGATGAAGAAGCTGTCTCGGTCGAACTTGGAAAGCTCAAGAACGACAGAAAAAAAGGGAGGGCTTTCTCGGTCAGGGATACTCAGAGCTTGAGTCCGCTTGTTGTGGAAAGGACTCTCCTGCAGTTGATACTGGAGGATGGTGAGCTCCTGAAACAGGTGAAAGACGAGATTCAACCTGAGGATTTCAGTTATTCGGACTACCGTGCTATCGCTGAGGTTGTTCTCGGGCTGGGTTCTTCGGATTTGCAGAAAGTGATGAGCAGGCTTCAGGATGAGAAACTCAGCCGGCTTGTTGCACAGCTTCTTGTAAAGCCTCTGCCTTATCCGGAGAAAGAAGAAGCAGTGCGGGATTGTTTGAGGAAAATAAAGAAACAGCGGGTAAAAAGAAGAAGGACTGAAATCCAGAGACAGATTGAGGAAAAGGAAAGGGAGGGTAATATACAGGCAGTGAGAGCGCTGCTGCGCGAGTATCAGAAACTGATAAAGGGAGATTCGAATGGGAAAAAACCGGGAAATTAAGGAAGTAAATGACCTTATTAAGAAAGGGAAGGAAAAAGGGCATCTGACCTATGATGAGGTAAACAGCATTTTGCCGGAGAGAATCGTCTCCTCTGAGGAGATTGATGATATTCTGGTGATGCTGGGTGACCTGAATATAAAACTTGTGCCTTCTGATGAGGTCGCCGCCCGGCAGAAAGCGGAGGAGAGAATAAAGGAGAAACTCGTCCCGCGGGCTATCGGCGCTGAGGACCCGGTAAGATTTTATCTCAGGGAGATGGGACAGGTTCCTCTTCTGACAAGAAGAGAAGAAGTGGAGCTCGCGGAGCGGATTGAGAGGGCAGAGCAGAATATGCAGAGAATGGTGACGGCAACGGGTTTTATGAGAAAGGAGCTTAAGGGCATTTGTCAGAGGGTAAATGATGGCCGGGTTTCTCCGGAGGAAATAGTCAGGACGGGAACCAGTACAACGCGAAGCCGTCTTGTGAAAGCCATCGAGTTTGCTGTTCGGGAAACGGAGCGTGCTGAAGATAGAATCAGCAAGCTGATGAAAGGAAAAGATGGCAGAGGAGATGGCGGCGGTGAAGACGGTGAAATGGATGTGCGGTTTCAGAAGGAGAGGGAGAAGGCTTACAGAAGTGTTGAGAAGATAAGTCTGAGGCAGGAGAGGTTTGATAAAGTTGTTTTGAAGATGGAGAAGCATCTTGAAGACATCAGGAAATGTGCTGGAAGAACCAGACAGATTGAAAAAGAGAGTGGATTGACGTTTGAAGAGATAGTGTTTATATTGAGGAAGAGAAGGCGCGGAACTAAAGAGACTGCCCGCATCATAAAAGAGAAAGGTCTGAAATTTGATGAGGTGGTGAGTCTGGAGAAAGAAATCAGAAACAGCCGCCGGAAGATCAGAGATATTGAGCTGGAAGGGAGGATAAGTGCCAGAGATTTGGAGAAACTCCTATGTTCCATAAAGGAACAACAGGGATGGCTGGGGAAGATAAAAAAGCAGCTTGTGGAACACAATTTGAGACTCGTGGTGAGTATAGCCAAGAAGTATACCAACAGGGGACTTTCATTTCTTGATTTGATACAGGAAGGTAATATCGGACTTATGAAGGCAGTTGACAGATTTGAATACAGGCGGGGGTACAAGTTCAGCACCTACGCTACCTGGTGGATACGCCAGGCTATAACCAGAGCCATTGCTGACCAGGCTCGCACAATCCGCATACCGGTGCATATGATTGAGACCATGAACAAGCTAATATCTGCCTCAAGACAACTGGTACAGGAGTTGGGAAGGGAGCCGGTTGCTGAAGAGATTGCCCAGAGAATGAAGATGCCTGTGGAAAAAGTGAGAGGGATACTGAAGATTGCCCAGGAGCCGATATCTTTGGAAACTCCTGTTGGTGACGAGGGGGATAGTCATTTTGGTGATTTCATTGAGGATAAGCGGGCAGTGAGCCCGGCACGGGCTACCGCAGCGTTAATGTTAAGGGAACAGGTTGAAAAGGTGCTTGATACGCTGACGGATAGAGAGAGAAGAGTGTTGAGGTTTCGTTTTGGAATTGGAGAAGGGTGCACTCACACTCTTGAGGAAGTAGGCACCGTGTTTGGAGTAACGAGGGAACGTGTGAGGCAGATTGAGGCAAAGGCTCTCAAAAAGCTGCGTCACCCGAAGCGCAGTAAAGAATTAAGGGGCTTTCTGGATTTGAGTCTCTCGGAGGAGTGAGCCTGTCTTGAAAATTATAGAGATTTTCAAGAGTATCCAGGGCGAGACGAGTCGGGCGGGCTTGCCTTGTTCCTTTGTGCGGTTCTGTGGATGTAATCTGAGGTGCCGGTATTGTGACACAAAATATGCCTATTCCGGAGGCGTTGAGATGAGTGTGGATGAAGTGCTTCAGCATGTATCCGAACTCGGCTGCCGGCTGGTGACTGTTACCGGTGGAGAGCCTCTCCTGCAGGATGCGGTGTACCTTCTGGTAGATGAACTGGTTTCTGCAGGGTGCCGGGTACTTGTGGAGACAAATGGTAGTCTGCCGATTGACGGATTAAACAAGGACGCGGTAAGAATTCTGGATTTGAAGTGTCCTGATAGCGGGATGTGTGATAAAATGGATCTGGGCAACATATCTCAACTTCGGAAAGTCGATGAAGTGAAGTTCGTGCTCAGTACCAGGAGAGATTATGATTGGGCAAAGTCTGTCATTTTGCAGTATCAGCTTGATGAGAAAGTGACTGTCCTGATGTCAGCGGCATGGGAGAGGTTGAAAAGCTGTGAGCTCGCAGACTGGATGATTTCGGATGGTGTCAATGCCCGCCTCCAGCCGCAGCTCCATAAACTCATCGGTAAGCGATAGGAATGTAAATGTTTGGTGAAACGTGTAAAGCCTTACTCTTCGAGCTTGTCGAGAAGTCATCTTCTCGATGCGCTTTCGCTTACTCGAAGGATAAACAGTTTAGTGTTCGAGCTTGTCGAAACCTGAGTATCTATCAGACACGGTTTACTGAATAGTTATATTTGCAGCTCATGAGAAAGAAAGCTGTAGTTCTGTTGAGTGGAGGCGTTGATTCTTCAACTGTTCTCGCAATAGCGGGATCGGAAGGTTTTGAGGTCTATGCCCTCACTTTTGATTACGGACAGAGAAACAAAATCGAGATAGGGTCGGCCCAAGAGGTGGCAAAGGCAAACAGGGTGAAGGAACACAGAATTTTTAACATTGACTTGAGGTCCATTGGGGGCTCGGCGTTGACCGGAGATATCGAAGTGCCGAAGCAGAAAGAAGGTCAGGGAGTTCCCGTCACGTATGTTCCTGCGCGAAATACAATTTTCCTGGCGATTGCGCTTGCATGGGCTGAAGTGCTGGGGGCAAAGGACATTTTCATCGGTGCGAATGCAATGGATTACAGCGGGTATCCGGATTGCCGCCCTGAATACATAGATGCGTTTGAAAAACTTGCTGGGCTGGGTACGGTATCGGGAAAAGTGCGAATACGTGCGCCGCTTATGCATATGACCAAAGCAGAGATAGTGGCGAGGGGGATGTCGCTTGGTGTTGACTATTCGATGACACAGAGTTGTTATGACCCTGCCTCTGACGGATCTGCCTGTGGAGAATGTGAGAGCTGCCGCCTGCGGATAAGAGGATTCGAGGAGGCGGGTGTCACTGACCCCGTACGCTATAGCATCAACTGAAAAAAGGCACAGAGGCACAAAGTGGCAAAAGACCTTAATAAATTGACATTGCTTGGAGGGGGTAAATCGGGGTATCCGACAGGTCCCGATAAAGCTGGAATTGAGACTTTTCAAAATGAATATGAGCACAGAGATTATTGGATAGATCTCGATTGTCACGAGTTTACTTCCCTTTGCCCAAAGACAGGCCAGCCGGATTTCGGGGTCATAAAAATCAGGTATGTACCCGCCGGGAGGTGTATTGAGACCAAGTCTCTTAAACTGTATCTATTCAGTTACCGTGAAGTGAAGATTTTCAACGAGGAGGCTGTCAACCGGATTCTGGATGATCTCGTGAAAGCCTGCGTGCCTCGGCAGATGGAAGTTGTGGGTGAGTTTAACGCGCGCGGCGGTATCGGAATAACAGTAAAGGCAGATTACAGACAACAGAAAAAAACAGTGAACAGTGACCAGTGATCAGTACTGGAAGCACGATTGTGAATGCTGAAGTGCAGGCGAAGAACAACGCTCTGGGAATGATTTTCAAACTGTCTGCTGATCACTAATCACTGTTCACTGTTTTTGAAGAGGGAGAACGATATGGCGGTTCTTGTTACCGGCGGAGCAGGGTTTATAGGTTCGCATCTTGTGGATAGATTGATTGAGCAGGGAAGGGAAGTAATAGTCCTGGACAGCTTCGATGACTATTACGATCCCGGGTTGAAAAGGAGGAATGTGGAACCGCATTTGGGACGTGACAACTTCAAGCTCGTGGAGGGCAATATTCTGGACAGAGCTCTTCTTAAAGAGTTGTCCCGGAAAGAGAATATTAAAAAGGTCGTGCATCTGGCCGCGCGTGCAGGTGTGAGAGCTTCAATCGAAGACCCCTATCTGTATGAGCAGGTTAACATAGGAGGAACGCTCAATCTTCTCCAGTTTTCGGTTGAAAACCATGTAGAGCAATTCATATTTGGTTCATCGTCATCTGTGTATGGTTTGGGCGCTGAGGTCCCTTTCAGGGAAAACAGAACCTCGGGGACACCGATTTCCCCTTATGCTGCTTCTAAACAGAGCGCAGAGCACTTCTGCCATACCTGGTCTCACCTGTATCAACTTCCCGTGACTGTTCTCAGGTTCTTCACTGTTTATGGACCGCGTCAGCGTCCGGAGATGGCAATTCACAAGTTTACGAGACTGATAGATAGAGGTGAGGAAATTCCTGTTTTCGGTGATGGCTGCTCGAAGAGAGATTATACGTATGTCTCGGATATTATCGAAGGGATAGTTTCTGCAATGGAGAATAGCTTTCCCTACGAGGTATTTAATCTGGGAGAGTCTCGGACGATTGAGTTGACGGAACTCATCCGCCTGATAGAAAAGAATCTCGGCAGGAGAGCAAAAATCAAAAGGCTATCCGACCAGCCGGGGGATGTCCCGATTACGTATGCGGACATAACCAGGGCTGAGAAGCTGCTGGGCTATCAGCCGGGTGTAGGGATAGAAGAAGGCATAGCGAGTTTTGTTGAGTGGTTCCGCGGACAATGAGAAAAAAGATACTCGGACTTGTCATTCGCATCGGGGTGTCTGCCGGAATCATAGCATACATTTTTTCAAAACCTGACACGAGTTTTTCCAAAATCACTGCTGCCATTGCGGACATACGGATTCCGTGGTTGATAGCGGCGCTTCTGTTGTATAAAGTCGGCCTTCTGATTGGTTCCTACCGCTGGCAGATCCTTATGAGGGCGCATGAAATTCCGGTAAGTTATCGTCACGCCGTAGGGCTGAATTACTTAGGGTGTTTTTTTAACAATTTTATGCTGAGTTTGACTGGAGGGGATGTTGTAAAGGCATATTATGCTTCAAAACTCACAGCAGCAAAAAAGACGGAAGCGGCAACGATTGTTTTTATTGACAGGATGGTCGGCTTCGCCGGACTTGCCGTTATGGGAGCAGTGGGCAGTCTCTTTGCCATTGGCAGTGCAAAGATGCACTCGGCAATGGTCATCGTTTTCTGCGTGGTTCTCGCCTTTGCACTTATGGCTGTTGTCGGGTTCAACAAGACTTTTGCCAGAAAGTTCGGGAAATACGTTCTGCATCCTAAAATAAGAGAAGTTCTAAAAAGGATTTATGAGGCAGTCTATTTCTACAAGGATAGAAGAAAAGTGCTTCTTGGGGCGTTTGGCTTGTCGCTTATTGTATGGACAGGGCTGGTTCTCATGAACATCCTGCTTGCGAAAGGGCTTGGCGTTGACATACCGGCTCGATGCTATTTTGTATTCATTCCGGTTATCAACATAATAAGCTGTATCCCGATAACGATAGCCGGATGGGGTTTAAGAGAGCAGATGTACAAACAGTTTTTTGGAGCTGTTGGGATGAACAGTGGAGTGGCTGTTTCACTTTCGATGGCTTGTGCTCTCATTATGCTTGCGTGGAGTCTTGTCGGTGGCGTTCTTTACGCTCTGCGTCTGCCAAAACTAAGCGCTCATGAGAAACCAGTGACCAGTAGCCAGTGATCAGTGTGCAGTACTGAGGACGCGATTGTGAGTTCTGGAATGCCCGCGAGGGGCAGCGTTCTGGAAATGATTTTCAAACTGCCTACTGACCACTAATCACTATCCACTGTTTTTTAAACGGGGGAATAGAGATGATTGACAGGGAATTGCTTGATGTTCTGGCGTGTCCGGCGTGCAAGGCGGACGTGGAACTTGAGGGTGAATGGATAATATGCACCGGATGCGGGAGAAGATATCCCATCCGTGACGGCATACCGGTCATGTTGATTGAAGAAGCAGAAGGCGGTCCTGATAAGGACAGCCCGGCAGTTTCTTAGGCTCTTGTCTTGCCGCCGGAGATGTTATACGTCGTTCCGGTGATGTAGCTTGCCTCATCAGAAGCCAGAAAACAGGCAAGATTTGCCACCTCTCTCAGTTTTCCCATCCTTCCCAGCGGAACCGAGACTTTTTCGTATCCTTTCCTGAGCTGCTCTACCGTTATCCCTCTTGTATAAGCAAGAGCTTTCTCATACCCCGGAGTTCTGAGCGCGGTTTTCTCCAGTATCCCCGGAGCTATCCCGACTACCCTTATGCCGTGTTTTCCAAGCTCTTTTGCCCATGACCTCGTAAATGCGTATAGCGCTCCCTTGGTGGCGGCATAGCAGCTCTGTCCCTCCGACCCCTCAAGGCCGCATTCGGAAGTCATGTTGATTATCACTCCGCCGCTTTTTCTCTTGATCATTTCCCTGGCAGCGGCTTGTGTGCACAGATAAGGACCTTTTTGATTTACCGATGTCATCCTGTCGAATTCATCTTCGTGCAATTCATATTCCCCTTTTGGGTTTTCAGGGTCAACTAGCAGGCGGGGTAGAAGGATTCCTGCATTGTTGATGAGAATGTCTATTCTTCCGTAGATACTGACGGCTTTTCCAACCATTGCTTCAACGCTTGCCGGTTCAGAGACGTTGGTCTGGACGTAAGAGTGTTTTGTTCTTACACCGGGGAGCTCTCCGGCGACATCCCTGCCTTTCGGGCTTATGTCTGCTATGAGGACATTAGCCCCGCTCTCGGCAAATGCGGCTGCTATCTCCCTGCCGATTCCTGATACTGCCCCGGTTATGATTACGACTTTATTTCCCAGATTAGGGTGTGACATTTTACCAACTCCTCTGTTTCTATCGGCGCTTTTTGTCGTTTTCACGTTGTTCAGCTCATGTGCAGTTCTTTCAGATGACAGATTATTGTCCCTGTTGGCATTGATAAACTAACATGGTAAGGTGTGACTGTCAAACACAAATATGGCAGCACGCAAGAACACGCAAAAGACTTTCAAAAAAGGCCTTTACTATTCAGCTAAAATGGCATACACTCCAAATTAGTTAAACTAATATGGAGAGCATTGGTGAAAGACAAAGGAATTTTACCTCTTGGAGTAATGACCAGTATATCACACAACCCGTTGGAAGATCTGAAGAAGGTCAAAGATATGGGGTTTACCACGTGCCAGCTTGGGAATCCACCTGATGACTACGTCTACGGAGAAAAGAGTGCTGAACTCTCCCAAAGACTTAAGCAAGCCATTAAACAGACCGGGATTAAAATTACCTCTGTATTCATTATGTATAAAGGGCATATATGGGACCTGAAAGACGGCCCGCGGACAATCGGACTTGTTCCCGAAGAAACCAGGGCAGTGCGAGTAGTACATGCCTGCATGGTTTCTAACTGGGCAAAAAAGGTGGGGATTGACACGGTAACAAGCCATATGGGATTCATTCCCGCCGATAGTGGTAGTAGTTTGTACAAAGGGTTCATAGACGTAATGAAACAGTTTGTGGCTTTGTGTGCCGACAATAATCAGCTATTTGCTTTTGAAACAGGACAGGAACCTCCCTTGGTTTTGAGAAGAACAATAGACGATATCGGAGCAAACAATGTAGGAGTTAATCTTGATCCGGCTAATTTGCTCCTTTACGGAATGGGAAAACCTATGGAAGCTGTCCAAGCCTTCGGTGAGTTTGTGGTTAACACTCACTGCAAAGATGGAAAATGGCCCGCCGGCGGGGGTGACCTTGGCCAGGAAATGCCCCTGGGGAAAGGGGATGTGCATTTTGAAGAACTCATTCCCGCTCTCTATGACAAAGGCTTCCGGGGCCCGCTGACCATTGAACGCGAAATATCCGGCGAAGAGCAAGTACGGGATATCCTTGCGGCAAAACAATTTTTGGAAGAACTAAAGCTTGGATTCTCAAAATCATAACCCCTTCTGACTATTTCAGACAAGATTTCCACTCTCTGGAGGCATTTCTCTTACAATCTCTTTAATCTTAATCCATATGTTTTCCCCAAAACAAACCAACTTCCTTACCCGCGGAGGGGGGGGCGATGTCTGTTCCTATTCCCAATAAAATCGTAATGCCTCAGTTACAGGAGGGGGACAGCATCTGCCTCCCTCCTTAATCCTCCCCCTCGAGGGGGGAGGAAAGAGGTGGGGGTGAAGCACCACCCGAGACTGAGGCATTACATAAAATCATCACCCTGGTCAATAATACACCTGATTGCTGGCAGGGTGTCGTGAAGATTAAGGATTTCAAAGCCAGCGATAATTTGCGGGAACTCTGGACAGAGAAGAATGTATTTGGGTACAAAGTTTATAACAATACTGCTGAGCTGAAACTTGTTATTCCGCCTTTTATGTTCACCATAATCGGAGCAGGCAGGTACTGACTTAAGAAAAGGATAGCTTAATATCCAATTGTCTTCACGTCGCGATATTCTTCGTCGTGGTCTTTGTATTCTGCATCAAGAACAATTACTTTGTCTCTAATGTTCATTATGCTATCTTTTATTTCTTTTTCGACTTTTTTATCTTCTTGATTTCCTGAATCAGAGCTACATCAGCAAGGTCAATAGGCCTGCCGCTGATCTCTTTCATCTTTTCCAGATCGCGCAGGGAGGCTATACGGAAAGTTCTCTTGTGGCCCCGGCGCTCGATAGAATGCTTATGAAGTTTGTGGAACTGTCCCTCCTTCTCAAAGAAGACATCTATCAGTTCTCTCTTCGCCTGATCTCGAAAACTAACCCACTGACCGATAACTAAATCTGGTCTTTTTGCCAGCGATAGTATCCGGGCTTGTTGGCTTTCCAGTCCGGCAGACTTAGCCGCCTTGAATACCCTGACAATGGTTTCCGTCTGTGCCGGAACTACAATATCCACGTCGAGAGTGCTGCGCGGTATGCCGTGCAGAGCTAACGCTGTGCCTCCCACAATGACGTATGGTATCTGGCAGCGGGTGAAAGCTTCCAGTGCTCTTATGGCTGCTTCATACGGGAGGCTTGAGCCTCTTCGTGCCATTTCTCAGTTCCTCAATCACTGATTTCGTATCTTCAGGCAAGAGAGAGAGTATCTCGTAACCATGTGAAATAGCCCAGGCAAGCTGCTCCTCGGGAAGCAATGACATGAATTGTCTAAAATGATTTCTTCTGTTTCTATCGGCGCTTTTCATCGTTTTTATGTTGTCCAGCTCATGTGCAGTTCTTTCAGATGACAGATTATTGCTTCTGTCGGCATTGATAAACTAACATGGGAAGGTGTGACTGTCAAACACAAATGTAATGTCTAATGGGCAACACTTGACAAAAAACCTTGACAAATCCCCGAAAGACGTAGAGCAATTTTTGTTTGTCCCCAGCGACTCAAAAAAAGTCCTGTTTTTTTATGATTACCTGCAAAAATATGAATTTTAGTCCAGTAATGGAAAAGGAAAGGATGAGACGATTGCCTTTTGATCTTTGACATCCTTGCTGGCTTGTTCGGGATTGCGGCAAACAATGTCATACCGAGGATTACATGAATGACTTAATTGATTTGACCACCGCATCAGACAGGACTTCGTTGCCCAAGTCTGTCATATGGCAGCCATCTTCAGAGATACACTTTGAGAAGTCATTGCATACAATTACCTCGTGCAAGTCATTCACGGGGATTCCTTCGTGCTTAACAATTTCGAGCGCTGCCGCATTATACTTCGCTATTTCAGCTTTTTCGCTGACTTTCCATTCAGTCATGGGTACACCTTCTTTGGGAATATAGAGAGGAGTGGTGGTAGCCCAGATCATTTGAACCTTATCAAGCTGTTTTACTTTAGCAATGAACCTTTGTAAGCAAAGGCGATATTGTGCCAGAAGAATCTGATGCTTTCCATCATCCTGTATTATAGCATCGTGAATTCCAAAATTGACGTGTACGATATCCGGATTCATATCAGGCACCCACATCTGGAAGTGATCAAGAGCCCATAGACTGTGACGGCAATTTTCCGTTGGTCCCCATACTTCTGCCTCCTTGCATTTCTTTGCAACGAGGGGAAGATATCCCATTCGGATAGAATCTCCAATTAACACAACTTTCATTTCGATTTGCCTCCCTTAGGCTATGTAATGTCAACTACAATCCCGTCTTTTATTTTTTTATTCTGACTCCTGAGTAGTTGTACCATTTTTATGCTTACCGAACAACAGAATTATATCACGAAATGAATGGGACTCAAATGTCTAAAGTAGGAAATTGCTAAGAGATTTCGTTTAATACTTGACAAATGTTGGAGGAATGGGGTAATATTGTGGATAGTTGTGGAGCAAAGTGGAGGGAACGGCTGAATGTTCTACGGACAGTATGCTCACATGCTTGACCGAAAGGGAAGAATAATCATTCCTGCCAGGCTCCGTCAGGCTGCAACTGAGAGCTTCTCTGAGAAATTTGTGGCGACCAGGGGTCTTGAACAGTGCATTTTCCTTTTTCCCGTTGAGCAGTGGGAGGAGATGGAAGGAAAGATGAAAGGACTTCCCTTTATGACCGGCAGTCATGCCAGGGCTTTTACGCGCCTTCTTTTCTCGGGAGCTGTCGAGTGTGTCATGGACAAACAGGGGAGGATTCTCCTGCCTCAGAATTTGAGAGAATATGCGGGAATCAGGAAAGATGTGGTTATTACGGGAGTTTCTAACCACATGGAGATCTGGTCTAAGGAGAAGTGGGAGGAGTATCTTAAGAAGGAAGGACAGGCGTTTGAGCAGACTGCGGAACAACTGATGGATTTTGGCATATGACCATACGGCAATTACGAATTAGGAATTAGGAATGGAAGAGACCAAAAACGTAGCGGCGGCATTCATAATGCTAAGTTCATAATATGAATTCCAAACTGCATGAACCCGTGCTTTTGCATGAGGTAGTGAATATGCTGAATTGCAGTCCGGGCAAAAGCTATGTTGATTGTACTTTGGGGAGCGGAGGGCATGCGGAAGCCATACTGGAGAGACTTGGGGGAAATGGGAAGCTCATCGGCATAGATTGCGATGAATCGGCAATTGCTGCGGCAAGTGATCGGCTTCAAAGGTTCGGGGCTGAATTCGTTTCGATACATGATAATTTCGTCAATATAGGGGACATACTGAAAAGACTGAATGTTGAGTTTGTTGATGGAATCCTTTTTGACCTTGGAGTTTCCTCCAATCAGCTTGATGAACCATCTCGCGGCTTCAGTTTCAGGAACGACGGCCCGCTGGACATGCGAATGGACAGCAGCCTGAGCACGAGCGCTTGTGAGCTGGTTAATCAACTTCCGGAACGCGATCTCTCGGAGCTATTGTGGAATTATGGTGAGGAAAGAAAGTCGCGCCGAATTGCGAGACGCATTGTTGAAGCAAGGAAGAGAAAAGCCATTCGGACAACGAAGGAGCTTGCAGATATTGTTATCAAAGCTTCCCCTTCCAGAGGCCGCATCCATCCAGCTACGAGAACATTTCAGGCGTTGAGGATTGCAGTCAATAGAGAGCTGGAAATGCTCCGGGATGTGTTGGAGAGAGCGGCGTGTCTCCTTTCCGCGGGAGGAAGAATATGCGTCATTTCATATCACTCACTCGAGGACAGAATTGTGAAGAGGGAGTTTCTGCGTCTTTCAAAAAGTATACCCGTGTTGGTGTCGAGGACGTGTAGGGGCGAGCTTGCCCGCCCTAATGGGCAGGCAAGCCTGCCCTTACTCAAGTTGGTGACGAAAAAGCCTGTTGTTCCATCGCGGGAAGAGATGTTTTCGAACCGTCGCTGCCGTAGTGCCAAGATGCGTGTTGCGGAGAGGGTGGAATGAAGATGTTACGACCCCTAATACGTCATGCCGTATTTGTTTCCTGTCTTGTTCTCGTTGTATATGCGAACGTTTGGCAAAGGGTCCAGGTGTTAAGGGTGGGTTATGGTATAAGCCGGAAGGAAGAAGTAAAAGAGCGGCTCATCGGGGAACATAGATTTCTGTGGCTGGCGCTATGCCGGGTGAGGTCCGTTGAAAGGGTCAGGAATCTCTCGAGAGAAGAGTTGAATCTCGGGGAGCTGGCAGAAGTGGAAATTGTTGAGGTTGTAAAAAGTAAAAGAGAGGCACAAAGGCACAGAGGCACAAAGTAAAAGACAGATATGAAAAGACAGGCACAGAAGCATAAAGGCACAGTAGAACTCCGTGCCTCTGTGTCTACCGGAGACATGAGGGGAAAGTACAGGGGTATTATTCTCTTCTCGACGCTAATGGGGTTTTTCCTGATTTTGCTCATCAGGCTTGCAGCTGTCCAGCTTGTTCAGGGAGAGGATTTGCGGGAAAAGTCGGACAGGCAGGGCAGATTCAATGTGGAACTGCTGCCGTGGCGGGGAACCATCTATGATAGAAACGGTCAGGAACTTGCCATAAGTGTGAGTGCTGACTCGGTATGTGTGAGGCCGCGCAGCGTGGAAAAGCCCGATGAGGCGGCTTCGAGGCTTGTCGAAGTGCTGGGTGGCGACCGGGCGGTAATCCGGAAGAAACTTACGAGCAATAGACCGTTTGTCTGGGTCAAGAGAAAAGTGGAGAAGCAGCGGGCGGCAATGATAGGGGACATACCGGGCGTAGGGACAATCGAAGAAAGTAAGAGGTCCTATCCCGGAGGATATCTGGCAAGCCACCTCATAGGTTTTGCCGGGATGGATAATTACGGACTTGAGGGTATTGAGCTTCTCTATGACCGTTATCTTCGGGGCGTTCCGGGGTGCCTTAGTTCCAAGAAGGATGCCAGAGGCAGGGAAACAGCGGCTTTGCGCAGGACAGATGCGGCGGCGCGGGAAGGGAGAGCTCTTGTACTTACTGCAGATGAAGTGATACAGCACATTGTGGAACGTGAATTGGACAAAGCATATTCAACCGAATCTTCCGGGGGTAACGGTAAGCTCAGGGTGAAGGCAGTCACTGCGATTGTGATGAGACCGCAAACAGGGGAAATACTCGCGCTGGCGAATCGCCCCACTTTCGACCCGGCGAATGTGAGTTTTTCCACGTTTGATGAAAGACGCAATAGAGCGGTAACGGATGTTTTTGAACCGGGTTCGAGTTTCAAAATAATTCCGGCGGCGGCGGCTCTTGAGGAGAAGCTGTTTCAGCCGGATGACATGATTTTTTGCGAAAACGGGTCGTTTCGGGTGCCGGGGCACACAATTCATGATGTTCACCCGTATAACTGGTTGACATTCAGTCAGGTCGTTGAAAAATCCAGCAATATTGGGCTTGCGAAAATAGGAGACGGACTTAGCAAGATGACGCTCTACAGGTACATCCGGCAGTTCGGGTTTGGCGAGAAAACCGGCTGTGATTTGCCGGGAGAGACTTCCGGATTACTCAGGCATCCTAAGAGATGGTCGAAGCTCTGCAAGTACACTGTCTGTTTCGGGCAGGGCATAGGAGTTAATTCAATGCAGCTCGTCTCAGCTTTTTCCACCATCGCAAACGGTGGTGTTCTAATGCGTCCCATGGTTGTCAGGTCGGTAATTGACAGCGACGGGAATGCGCTCAGGCGTTTTGAGCCGGAGGAAAGGAGGCGCGTTGTTTCGCCGGGGACAGCCAGGGCGCTGACCGAGATGCTCGTCAAGGTAGTTGAGAGCGGGACAGGGAAAGCGGCGCAGGTGCCGGGCTACCGCGTGGCGGGAAAAACGGGCACGGCACAGAAAGTTGGCGAGAACGGATCCTATTCGCATACACGGTTCGTTTCTTCATTTGTGGGGTACGTGCCCGCTTACAAACCTGAAATTGCCATTCTGGTAGTTGTTGACGAACCCTTTGCTAAGCCGAGCCGTTGTTACGGGGGCAGGGTGGCAGGGCCCGTTTTCCGGAGAATTGCCGCTCAAACGCTGAAGTATCTTGGGATATCTCCCGAAGATACCCAAAGAAGATTTGTTGAGGTTGGGGCGCCCGCACGGTCAACCGACTGTGTGGTTAGCGAAGCCGCAAGTATAATTGCAGTAAACGGCAGCTCGTACTATAAGGCGGAGGCGGAGTTTCAGAACAGGGAATATGTGGTCATCAAGCACGATGAAGATGTCGAGAGAGTACAGGTTCATATGCCGGATGTTTGCGGGTTGACGATGCGTGAAGTAGTCAGGAGGCTTTCGCCGTACGGGTTGAAAGTCAAGTTCAGGGGGAGCGGAATTGCCGCGAGTCAGTCTCCTCAAGCCGGCAGGGCTATTCGTCCTGGAGCCGGGTGTGTGGTTACCTTCTCGAGGCAGTAACTTGATTATATAGGGATTTCCTTTTTCTGGTTTGTCATTCCCGCCCCGTATCAAGTACGGGGTAAACTGCAGCGGGAATCTAAGATTCCAGCAAAAATGTGATGTTTCCTGGATTCCCGTTATTCACGGGAATGACGATTGGAAATTACCAGCGAGCCTGCCCCGTTAGTCTGTAAAACGGGGTTTGAACTGAGGGAGTTCGTCTTCCAATGCTACTCAGAGAACTGATTAAGGGGCTTGAGCCGTGCGAATTGGTTCATTTTGACGATGTGCCCGTCAAAGGAATCGCTTATGATTCAAGGAAGACGGGCACTGATTTTGTTTTTGTCTGCATAAACGGACTTCGTGAGGACGGCCGCAGGTTTGTGGGTGATGCGCTGAGACGCGGAGCGTGTGCCGTGGTATGTGAAACACCGGTCGAATTGGAGGAAAACATCCCTTTGGTTGTCGTCAAAGACAGCCGCGAGGCTCTTTCTCACATCTCATCGGCTTTTTACCGGAAACCCTCTGTTGAAATGCATGTTACCGGAATCACGGGGACTAATGGAAAGACCTCGACATGTTATCTGTGCGAGGCGATTATGAAGGAGATAGAAGAGCCCTGTGGGATTATCGGGACGATCAACTATCGTTGGGGAGACAGAATCCTTCCCGCAGAGAGAACGACGCCTGAGTCTCTGGATACCCAGCGGATTTTGAGAGAGATGTATGAGGGCGGGTGCCGGTATGCGTTTATGGAAGTTTCCTCTCATGCGCTGGATCAGCACAGGGTTGATGATGTCAGGTTCCGGATGGCTATTTTCACAAACCTTAGTCTGGACCATCTTGACTACCACGGAACTCTTGAGGAGTATCTGGAAGCGAAAACGAAACTTTTCAGAAACCTGGGAGAGGATGCCGTGTCAATAGTAAATGCTGATGACCCGCACAGTCCGGAAATCGTGAAATGTTCGCCTGCACGTCTCTTTACGTACGGAATTGAGAAAAAGGCTGATGTAACGGCACACGAGGTTTCTCTGGGGCCGGAGGGTATTAGTTTCGTTGTCCGGACGGCTTGTGAGGAAATGGAGATTAAGCTGAGACTGCTCGGGAGAGGGAATGTTTATAATGCCCTTGCGGCAATCAGCTTCGGGATTAGTCAGGGAATAGAACTATGGAAGATAAAAGCCGCATTGGGCAGGGCAGAGACAGTAAAGGGCAGGTTCGAGGTGGTTGAGTGGGGGGGCGATTTCACAGTCGTAGTTGATTACGCTCACACCCCGCAGGCTCTTGAAATGCTTCTTGAATCTGCGAGAAGCATTGCGGCGGGACGCATAATTACGGTTTTTGGCTGTGGTGGTGACAGGGATAGAATCAAGCGGTCCCTTATGGGTAAAATCTCAGCCCGGAAGAGCGATATTTCTTTTATTACGACGGATAATCCGAGGAGTGAAGATCCTGCTCAGATAGCTTCCGAAGTTGAATCGGGTTTTCGGGAAATGGGTGCAGGGAACTACCGGATTGTCATTGATAGAGGGGATGCTATCCGGGAGGCTATAGCCGCTGCGCGCTGTGGAGATATTGTAATCATAGCCGGAAAGGGGCACGAAACCTATCAGGTTCTGAGGGATACTGTTGTCCCCTTTGATGACTGTGAAACTGCAAGGGAGATATTAGGGGTATGATGACTGTTGAGGAAATTCTCAAGGCATGTAGCGGGCATCTCTGCCATGGTAATCGCGGGGCAAAGATTGCGGGGATATCAACGGATACGAGGACCATCAAGCGCGGTGAAATCTTTCTGGCAATAAAGGGTGAGAAATATGACGGCCGGGCTTTTGTGGGCGACGCCCTGAGAAAAAATGCTGCAGGAATAATCGTTTCCAGATTGTCTCACACTGTTAGGAGGGGGCTGCCCGGCGGGAAAGTCGCTATACGCGTAAAGGATACTCTATCCGCTTTGCTGGATATTGCAGGTTTTCACCGCGACAGGTTTGGACTTTCTGTAGTTGCAATAACCGGAAGCAACGGGAAAACCACAACTAAGGAAATGTTGGCGCGTATTCTCTCGCGGCGTTTGGAAACTCTCAAAAGCGAGGCTTCTTTCAACAATGAGGTGGGTATTCCTCTGAGCTTACTCCGGATTAGGTCGAAACATGAAGTCTGTGTCCTTGAAATTGGGATGAGTGCGAAGGGAGAAATACGTAATCTGGCGCGTGTCGTAAAACCGGACGTAGGAATCATCACTAACGTAGGCCCGGCACATCTGCAGAATTTTGACAGTCTGGCCGAGATTGCCAGGGCAAAAGCTGAACTTCTGGATGCACTTGATGGTGCCTGTGTTCTGAATGCTGACGATGAATATTTTGGGATGTTGAAGAGGCGATGCAGGACAAAATTGATTACTTTCGGTATGGAAAAAGCGGCGGATTTTCACGCAGATTCTCTGCGGTATTTGCCGTCGGGTGAGGTTACTTTCAGGATCAACCGCAAACTCGAGGTCAGGCTGGGTGTCGGTTGCGGTCGTCACAACGTGTATAACGCACTTGCCGCGGCGGCTGCGGCGTCCTGTTTTGGCGTTGGAGGAAAGGAAATCCAGCGCGCGCTTGGGAATTTCCGATTGCCTCCCCAGAGGAGCGAAGTAAGCAGGTATGGGCGGGTAACAGTCATTAACGATACGTACAATGCCAACCCGGCGTCAATGAGAGCGGCGATTGAGCTGCTGAAGAGTTTTTCTCAGAAGGGATGCGGCGAGAGGGCAGGGAAGACAGGGAGAAGAATTGCTGCAATCGGGGATATGCTTGAGCTTGGGGATAGGGCGAGGGAGAGCCATGAGCAGATTGGCGGATTTGCCGCCCGCTCAGGCATTCATATCCTATTTGCTGTGGGAAAGTTCTCGAAAGTCACCGTAGAAGCGGCAAAGAGAGAAGGTATGAAGAAAGCTTTCTCTTGCAGGACCAGAGGAGAGCTTATCAAGAAACTGTTGTCTGAGGCGGGCCCCTGTGATACCATACTTGTCAAGGGCTCTCGCGCAACGAGGATGGAAGAAGTAGTTGAAGGAATTTTAAATCAGGTGGATAGGCTGAAGGTGGATAGACTGTAGGTTGAAGCAAACACACGGCAACCTCCTTTTTCCCTTCAGCCTAACAGTCTTCAGCCTAAACAATCTGACTATGTGATTCCCGAACCCCGAATGTTTTCAGGGCAGGCGAAGTGAGGGGTATCTCATGTTATACTATCTCTATCCCTGGTTATGTGATTTCTTCCCCGGTTTCAATGTCCTGCGCTACATAACTTTCCGTTCTGTCTGTGCGGCTGTAATGTCTTTCCTCGTGTGTGTCTTGCTTGGTCCATGCCTGATCCGCAGACTCAAAAAATCCGGGATAAGGCGGAAGAATGGCAAGAATGATTCTCCCCAGCTCGATTCCCTTCACAGAAAAAAAGAGGGAACCCCGACCATGGGGGGGATTCTCATCGTGATTTCGGTAATTCTATCCTGCCTCGTCTGGGGAAATCTGTCGAACCGATTTGTATTGCTTGTTCTTTTTGTATTCCTCGGGCTTTCGGGGCTTGGTTTTGCGGATGATATGGTGAAACTGCGTTTGGGGCCGAGGGGACTGAAGGGCAGGTATAAACTGCTTGGACAGGCGGCGCTTGGCCTCATTGCAGGCGTTTATCTTTTCTGCTGTCCAGCAGACGTCGGTATTCTCTGGGGCGTAGATATAGCGGATTTTG
>JAUVJM010000105.1 GCA_030596585.1 bacterium | reverse complement strand
TCAGCGAGGGATTTGATGTGGGAGACATTGGAGAATCCATGGACGGTTTCGGTCACACTGAATTTTCCGCAAGCAAGATGACCGTTGCGCAGGTTCTAATCAACCGCTTGAATTCTGCAGGAATAAAAGCGAGAGGTTCAGCACGGTGTAACGTCCCGGGCACAGACCAGCGCCACAACATGATTTACGCTTCCACCGTAGACCTTGAAGAAGCTTATAAAGTCGCCGAGAGAGCAGTACTCATTGCAAAGGAGGAAGGTTCCGGATACATGGCAACTATTCTGCGTCGTCCGGGACATACTTACTCTGTTGACTACAATAAAGTCCCCCTTGAGAAAGTAGCTAACTCCGAGAGGTCTTTTCCCGAAAGCTGGATTGCCTCAAACAGCATTGACGTGACCGACGAATTCGTTACCTATGCGCGGCCGCTCATCGGTGAGGATTGGATAAGTATCCCGCTGGTAGATGGCCGCCAGAGATTTGCCTGCCCACGGGATGTTTTTGCTGAGAAGAAATGCCCGGAATATCTTCCTCAGACATATAGAAAATAGAAAATATAGGGCTCACTCTCCCCGGGCAACGGTCAAAATGTGGACGTCTCCGGCACCTGCCTCAATAAGGACTCTCGAACATTCGTCTGCCGTTGAGCCGGTTGTGAAAACATCATCAATCAGCAGAATACTTCTGCCTCTAAATTCTGCTCCATCCTTCACGCCGAAAATGCCGCTCACATTCCGAAAGCGCTCTTTAGCGGACAATTCAGTCTGAGCTTTGCCGGCGCCGATTCTCACCAGGTTTCTGCCGGAAACCTTCATGTTGAGAAACTTGCCGATAACCTTCGCCAGAAGGAATGCCTGATTGAACCCCCGCTCTCTTTCCCTGCCACGGTACAGGGGAACTGAAACTATCAGGTCACACCCGCAAGCCAATGGAAACTCCATCAAGTTCTCAACCATGAGACGGCCAAGACTCTCCCCCAAATAAGCGCGGCGGTAATACTTGAATTTGTGAATGCATCCTCTTACCACGCCTTCATATATGGCAGCGGCTCTGGCTGTAGTGTAATTGGGCGGCTTCGTTTTGCATCTAGTACAGAGACCGATGCTGTTAGGTCTCCCGCACTTTTCGCAGAAAGGTTCCCGGAGAAATCTGATTTTCCGGAAGCATCGGGTACACAGGAAGGTTTTGTTGTCCGGCTCAAGAGCTTCGTTGCAAATAACGCAATGGAGCGGAAAGATGAGGTTAAGAAAGCTCTGCCATAGGACTTGCGATAGCCCGCCGCCTGCCCTCCCGGCACACACTCTCTCACGCATCATCTCCGAGAACATGGGGAAAATCACAGGGTTTGACCTCCTCAAAAAAAATCTTCAAAAGAGAGCTAAATCTCTTTTTGGCTTCAGCAACAGTTGTTCCACAGGTACAAAGGTCAAGCGCAGGGCAATTAGCAATTATCTTCCCATCTTGCGGGTAAAATTGAACCACCAACTTTCACTTCAATTCCATCATCTCGATTCCTCCTTACCTGCATTAACAATATCACATTACGCTTCAACCCTGTCAAGAATTATTTGCATTCTTCAGAGAGAAAAGTGCGTTTAATACTTGACAACGAATGGCAGTGGGTGTTATATAATAGCTGGTGGAAATGAGAAATTGAGCCGTATCCGCTATTCTTGCCGCGCGGAACATAGCGTTTATATCAAAAATCAAGCAAACAAGGAGACAGTATATTGGCCAAATTCATTGAGCCGGATTTATTAAGTATAAATGTGTGCGACCAGGTGATCAGGGAGGAAAAAACGCACAAGACATCCCTCATAGGCATGTTCAATAATATTGGTGCGACAAAATTCCCCTGCACTCATCCATGCCTTCACGTGCACGTTGCTATTACTGGTGGCAATGGGAACCAAGCAGCGAGATTATGTTTTGTCAACAATGACTCAAATAATATAGTAATGGAGCTGAAAAGCCCTATTCAGTTCCCCAGTCGAACGGCAATAGTGGAGATGAACTTCGAAATTAAGAATTTGCCACTTAAGGAACCAGGCTTGTATCATTTTGAGCTCTGGATAGGAAAGGTGCTAGTAGGACAACGACATTTTAATGTCAAGAAAATCGAAGAGAGGTGAATCGTGACCATCGCAATAGCACAAGGCACAGGCACTATGCACATTAGCACAGTAAGGGATTTGGCAAAAGATTTTTTTGTAGAAATGGGGAATGTCTGTTATGATGTTTCCGTAGTTTTACCAATTGTGCAAGAAACAGTAGAGATGACAGATAAAGAACTTCTATTACTTATGAGCCAAAGCAAAGCCTTTGATTTCTGGAATGATGAGGCAGAAGATATCTATTCGCTATCAGACGGGGAGCCTTTATGAACCCTGGTGAGGTAGTATTGATTCGCTTCCCCTTTAGTGACTTGACCACGGCAAAAGTCAGACCGAGCCTTGTGATTTCATCGTCTGAATATAATACTTCTGGGAACGATGTCATATTCGCATCAATAACAAGTAATACGAATCGAGCTTTACCAAATGATATACTCATCGATTCGACAGATGAAGAATTTGAAAAGACGGGTTTGAAGAGGGCCTCTGCAATCAAAACAGGACATATTTTTACTCTTGAAAAGACTTTGGCCAAACGTTTGCTTGGTAATATTCCTGACAATCTGCTAAGTGAAGTTCGCCTTTCATTAAAAGAGCTGCTTGAAATCCCCTGAAATTCCAATGAGCTTGCTCAGAATTTAAGTTTCTCCACCGCCCCCTGCTAGATATTCCGGTGATAGGTGAGAAGTGAAGGAATGGCGGAAGGTTAAGATTGACACATTCTCAAGTTTGCTTTTCTTTACAACTTCTCTTATATCTTTACTCAGGTTTTGATTTGTTTTTTCGCTTATAAAAATGTGCCATATTTTAGCTTGTAGTTCCCGGATTAGTCCCCGTTCTTATTTACAAAACAATTTCCCAAAACGTCTTGCCGACGATAAATCTGGTGGAGCAGAGGGGAGTTGAACCCCTGACCTCATCCGTGCGAGGGATGCGCTCTCCCAACTGAGCTACTGCCCCAAATAAGCCATCAGATCCCGATTGCCGATAGCTACCGCTCTGTGACATTGGTTCTGACACATTTTGTTTGTCATTCCCGTAAAGCTTGTCCCCGCGAAGGCGGGGAGCGGAAATCCAAACTGTAACTATGAATTCTGGATTGCCCGGTCAAGCCGGGCAATGACAGGAATTTATGTAACAGAGCACTACTGCGGCGGCTTTACCTTGGGAAGTCCGTAAACGGAATCCCCTTCCTTCCATTTCTTCCCTGACTGGAGAATCTTAACGCGCTCAGAACGCTTCAAAACATTCCTTTTTTTGTAAGCCTGCCGTGACTTGAGAGTACTGTGTATGCTCATTAAACTTTCCCTCCTTGACTGCCAATTGTTGATGTGCTACATTTTACAAGAATGCAGGGGAGTTTGCAAGATATATGTGGAAGGAGGATGTCTTGATTGTGGAAAAGCCCATGAAATCAATTCATTTGGTCTGTAATGCCCATCTCGACCCTGTATGGCTGTGGGAATGGGAAGAAGGCGCAGCTGAAGCTATAAGTACATTTCGCATTGCTGCTGATTTTTGTGAGCAATACGAGGGCTTTGTCTTTAACCACAATGAAGCAATCCTATACAAGTGGATAGAGGAATATGAACCAGCCCTGTTTAAACGAATTCAACGACTTGTCAAAGATAAGAGTTGGCATATTATGGGAGGATGGTATTTGCAGCCGGACTGTAATATGCCCAGCGGTGAATCATTTGTACGTCAGATCCTTTTGGGGAGGTCATACTTTCGTGAAAAGTTTGGCGTTACACCCACGACGGCAATCAACTTTGATTCTTTTGGTCATACCAGAGGACTGGTGCAGATTTTGGCAAAAAGCGGATTTGATTCCTACTTGTTCTGTCGTCCGGACCAAAAGGACTGTAACATAGAAAGAGACGAATTCATTTGGGAAGGATATGACGGTTCGCGGATATTGGCAGGCCGCGCCAGTGATATGTATTTGTCTGCGCGGGGAGCAGCCCGTTCAAAAGTAAAAAAAAGCATCGAAAAGAAAAAAGACCTGCAAACCGGAATTGTGCTCTGGGGAGTGGGTAACCATGGCGGAGGCCCGTCCCGCATTGACCTGGAGAATCTTTCCATATTAATCAAAAAGTCCAAAGATATAAAAATAAAACACTCCACGCCGGAAGCCTATTTCAAGGAACTTCAAAAACAGACCTTGCCGGTTCACCGCAAAGATCTTAATACATGGGCGACAGGATGCTACACGTCGCAAGTAAATTTGAAACAAAGACATCGTTTGCTGGAAAACGAATTGTATATGACAGAGAAAATGGCATCCTCGGCCTGGTGTCAGGAGAAAATGGCATATCCTGAATCAGAACTACGGGAAGCTGAAGAAGATCT
>JAUVJM010000021.1 GCA_030596585.1 bacterium | reverse complement strand
CCCTGAGGGTCAATATCAACGAGGAGAGTCTTGAGCGACTGCGTCGCCATACACGCAGACAGATTGATGGCTGTCGTAGTTTTCCCAACACCCCCCTTCTGATTAGCAATGGCAAAAACCTTACCCAATTTACCTCCTAATTGTTCCACGTGGAACAAATTCGCAAAACCGTGTTCCAATGTGTCATTTTGAGGCCAGCGCTGTCTATTATTTTACATCTTTCTCTCAACACACACAAGGTTTTTTCGAAAATGTTCCACGTGGAACATTTTGCAGAGGTTTCTTGGCTGGAACTCCATTTCTGCGCGGGTATCCCGGCGGAGTTGCTCTTTCCTTCCGGAAAACCAAAATTACTCTCCTCTCTCCTCCACCGGGCAGAACAAACTCTTTCTCTTCCTTAAACTCACCCCCGAGAACCCCGATGGCATCCTTTGCCTCTTCAAATTCACGCAGACCTGCCGGCCCCTTCTGCGCCATAAAAAATCCTCCGGTCTTCAGAAAGGGAAATGCATATTCCGAGACAACACTCAGGTGGGCAACTGCTCTGCAAACAACAATATCATAGTTCTCTCTGTGTATGTCCATACTCCCCCAACACTCTGCTCTGCCAGTGAGGACATCAACTCCGTCAAGCTCCAACAGGGAAATAACGTGTCTCAGGAAAACGCACTTTTTCTCAGAGCTTTCGAGAAGGGAGACAAGAATGCCGGGAGAGGCAATCTTGAGGACAAGTCCGGGAAAACCTGCTCCCGTCCCCACATCCAAAAGTTTCAAACACCTCTGGTCGGGGACAAAAGGAACAAGGCTCAGGGAATCAACAAAATGTTTTCGTAGTATTTGCTCCTTGGAGGTTTTTGCAACCAAATTCAGACGGCGATTCCAATCAACCAGCTCGCTCAAATACAGGAATATTTGCCGCTTCTCCTCGCCGCCGATTGAAACACCGATTTCCTCACACCACGTGGACAACAACTGCAAATCAGACATTGGATTTCTCGCAGAAGAAAGTTCAGTGAACCCCGTAAAGGATTATTGTTGGCTCTTCTCCAAAAAGTGTAGTTATCCACAGCTTTAGTTCACTGAGAACGCTTCCAACCACGGCTATTTGAGCTTATTCAAGAGATCAAATAGCCGCAGGGGAACCAGTTAGGGCAGTTCCTGATGCTGTATCTCTGTGGTCGGGCTATTTCCCGACGCAAAATCTCGAGAAAATCTGCTCGAGGATATCTTCACTCGCAGCTTTCCCGACTATTGTACCAAGACTTTCGAGAGCTTCCCTCAAATCAAAGCACAGGACTTCTTCCCCTGCCCTGCCCAGTCCTTTGAGCGCCCGCCGCAGAGCCGCCTCCGCCTTTCGTAAGGCCTGAAGATGACGAACATTGGTTACAATAGCCTGCTCCCCCCAATCTATCTCGCCCTGCCAGACCGTCCCCGCGATCGAACTCCTGAGCTTGTCAAGACCGATATTCTCGACAGCAGAAACCATAAGAACCCCATTCCTCCCCCTGATTTCCTCAACGCAGGCGCAGTCAACACACACCGGCAAATCGCACTTATTTATGGCAGCAATTGACTTCTTCCCCTTCGAATCCCCAATAATGCGCTTGTCCTCTTCAGTCAGAGGCTCAGAACCATCGATCACTACCACCAGGAGATCAGCCTGCCGGAAGCTCTGAAAACTTCTTTGCACTCCTTCCTTCTCCACCACCCCGACCGGGTTCCGGACAATTCCCGCCGTGTCTGCAACTCTTACTGGAATTCCGCCCATCTCAACCGTTTCCTCAACAACATCCGTCGTCGTCCCCGGAACCTGAGTAACAATCGCGCGGTCTCTTCCAAGAAGCGCATTGAATAGACTCGATTTGCCAACGTTCGGTCGGCCGATAATCGACACTTTAAGACCTTCTCTCAGCATGAGACCCATATCCGCTCTGGACTGCAGACTGCCTATCTCTCCCAGTAAAGAGAGAAGAGCTTCTCGAAGTTCATCGCGGGGAGGAGGAGATATCTCTTCAGATGCAAAATCAATAGATGCCTCCACATCAGCCAACATTGCGCTCGTTTTACGGGCAATACCCTCCACTGCATCTCCGATTCTGCCATGCAATTGGGCTAATGCCACATCACAGCTCAGTTTCGTCTTCGAGCTAATTATATCTAACACTGCTTCAGCTTGAGTCAGGTCAATCCGGCCGTTCAGGAAGGCTCTTTTCGTAAATTCTCCCGGCTCACTAAGGCGTGCTCCCTTTGCCAGAACAAGTTCCAGCACCTGCTTGAGCGGAATAATCCCACCGTGACAGTTGATTTCAACAATGTCTTCCCTCGTATAAGTACGGGGCGCCCGCATTACAGTAACCAGCACCTCATCAATAACCCGCCCCTCACACACGATATGTCCGTAAGAAAGCGTATGACTCAGTGCTTTACCGAGACGCTCACCACTCTTGCTCCGAAACACAGCCTGGACTATCGGGACGGAATCCTGCCCGCTCAGCCTGACAATCCCGATTCCTCCCTGTCCCGGGGGAGTTGATATAGCCGCAATAGTATCTTCCAAAACACCCCTCACATCTTGGAATTTTAAAAGTTCTTTAGCCATTACGTAATCTCCTACCGGAGAAGTCTAAGACACTCGTCTATAGTGATAATTTTGATTCCCTGAAATTCTTCCAGGCTCAGAAGGTGTTTGTCGCCGCTCACTATAAAATCAGCGTCCCCAGCGACGGCGCATTCTAAGAATTTGTCGTCTGCCGGGTCGTCTTTTATGACAACAAATCTCTTTTGAGGACTTATCCAATGGGAATGGCTTTTTATTTTGGCAAGAAGGCTTTTTCGTTTGGCAGGAGAAATCCGCTCGAATCGATTAAGGACAGTTTCATATTCTCGGAATATTTCCCTCGAGACAAGAAGTTGATACCTCTTTTGCCGGAGAGGCAAAAATTCAATCAGCTTAGCCGGCTTTCCCGAATGGGGATTTAGTAGCCCGGAGACAAAAAGGTTGGTATCAATTACCAACTTAGGCGTTCTTGCGGGTGCTCTCAAGGCTTTTACTGATATCTTCCTGGGTATATCCGGCATCAAGGAAATCCTTTCTAACCTCTTTTATCAGGCTTAAAAACTCTGTGTCTTCTGAGATTATGTTGCGGGTGAGCCACATATCCAGGGCAACTTTGAGGAATCTATACTGCCGGCCTACTCTGGAAGCTGGGATATTCTTGGTCTCAATTAGTTTGTAGACTTTTGCAGAGCTGAACCCGAGATAGTCCGCGGTTTCTTGGACATTCATCACATTTTTTTGCATCATGTCCCCCTTTCCTTTGTTTGAGATTACCACAAGCACTAAGCATTGTCAAGTATATTTTGGTATCTTTTCGTAAGTATTGGTAGCTTCTATGCGTTCAGGTTTCCAGGAGGAAGGCAAAGCTGCCAGTTTTTGGTGCGGGCTCTGACGAAAGTGGGGAAAGGTAGATGCCCAATGCAGTGTTCACTTACTGATGGACAGGGGCAGGAGAGGAGAGGCAACGTGGACGAAGGGATGGAGAAATTGAGGCTCCATCACGTTGATTCCTTTCATCTGCCCGATCGTGAGTATTGTGTTGCGTATATATCCACCAGCTCACGGATCATCTTTTGGTATTTTGTGTGGTGTTCTCTCGCCTGATGCTTAAAGAAATCCACACTTGATTCATTCAGGGCTATTGTGATCTTCACAGTCTTTTCTGGGACAGCCAATTTGCCAGGCGGGGGGAGAAAATCCTCAACTCTGGTCATTTCCCCAACAGGCTTGTTTGGATCAACCGGTTTCTTTCTCATAATATGTTTCTCCTTTCCTCCAATAGCCAGCACCAAATATCCGAATCTTGCCTCTACGGTAGATGAATCTAACTGTTAAGATTTTACCTTCAACTTTCCCGATACAGAAAAGCCTTTCTTCTTTTTTACTATGCCTGGAGTCAACATAGATTTTTCTCTTTGGATCCTCAAACGCCTTTGAGGCTGTAGTGAAATTGACTCCATGTTTGTAGTAATTGATTATTTCTTTCTTAACATCCCAGATAAAACTGCCAAACTCCTTATCCACATTTTTAATATGGCACAGATATGGCTATTTGTCAATATAATTATGCGTATTTAAAAGAGATTTTTTGACAGGATTTTGGGTTGGCCAGTATTTGAGAGTGCCGTGGCTTTTTCTTGCGCGGTTTGCAAGCGACACAAAATGCCGCGTCTTTAGGGCTTAACTTCTTCGCCCGCGCTCTTTTTCTTTTTTATGAGCAATTGCTGGAGGCTTGTGAATATGTTAAAGCTGAACCAGTACAAGACAACTCCCGCCGGCAGGCGAAAGAATATGAAAGTGAGGAAGGCAGGCATCATCCACTTCATCATCTTTTGCTGGTCTTGCTGAGAAGAGCTGCTCCCTCCCATAGCCGCGCCTCCCATACCCCCCCCCATACCTGTCAGTTTTTGCTGCCAGAACATGCTTGCACCCATCAGAATAGGCAGAACCCGCCACGGATCAGGGGCTGAAAGGTCACTGATCCATCCGGCAAAGTGAGCACCCCTCAAATCAATGCAGTTATACAAGACGACGTAGAGAGCAAAAAATACAGGCATCTGCAAAAGCATCGGGAAACAGCCGCTTTTACAGCCGCTCAGGGGATTAATGCCTTCTCTGCGGTACAACTCCATTGTAGCCTTGTTCAGCTTCTGCTGATTGCCTCCATGCTTTTTCTTCAACTCGTCAATCTTCGGCTGGAGACTCTTCATATCAGTCTGCATCTTGCTCATCCCCTCAAAACTGCGGTGAGTCAGGGGGTAGAATATGATTTTAATAAAGAGAGAGAGCAGAACAATCGACCAGCCATAATTCCCCACGGCGCGGAAGAACACCCTCAGCATGAAATCCAAAGCTTTAGCTATGGGTTCCCAGAATCCATAGTCAATAATCTTCTCGAGGGACCGTCCAGCTTCCTTGAGTTCCTCCACCCCCTGAGGTCCAAGGTATATCTCGAAATTCGCCGTGAACGCCTTGCCGGCTTCAAGATCGAAAGAGGGTATTTTGACTCCCACGCTCTGCCCGCCGCCTGCGAAATTCTCAATTCGTATAGCAGGACATTCTCCGCGGGGAATAAGAATTGCCGCGAAATACTTGTTCCGCAAAGCTACCCACTGGAAATCTCCTGTGCGAGTGACAGCTGCACCGGGAGCAATCCCTGCACGTCTTCCCTCCAAACTTTCAAACTTTGCTTTCGGTCTCCCTCTTATATATGATGCCACTTTCTTTGTTGCACCCCTGACCTGAGCCCTTTCCAGAAGCCCGACCCCGGGTCCATAGACAAGCATTGCCCTTTCATCCCCGAAACTACCGGAGGAACTGTTCTCAAGAACCACATCCAGCCCTATAACGTAGCCCCCTGGAGAAAAAGTGAACTTCTTCTTCAGCTTCAGTCCTTCCCCCACATCCGCTTCAAATTCCACGGTGGCTTTTTCCTGACCCCCGGTTAAATCTACCGAGTCAACTGCACAGCCGTAAAGAATGTTGTTTATGGCCACATCAAGACCCGGGAAAATCAACGTAAGAGGGTAATCCCCATGGACCGGGCCCGCAGGAGGAATAAGCTCCACCCCTCTCTCCGCGCTCAACTCATTCTCAAGCTGTTTCATCCTCCGGCTGTCTCCTCCTGACCTTGCCTCCTCGATCTCTTCTTCCAACTCTGCGATCCTGCGCCGCCGCTCACCCGTCTCCTTTGCGATATATAGAAGCGATTCCCTCGCCCGTATCAGAGACTCCAACTTTTGCCTCGGGTCAGTTTCCTCGCTTCCGAGACTATAAGAGCGCGCATCACCGTTTCCCCCTCTGGATTCCGCCTCAATTTTCGACACGGCATCTCTGTGCCCGGAAAGCTGCCTGTCTATCGAATCCAACTCTTTCTTTAACTCTGCTTCTTCTTTCCATATTTCGGAATATTCTTTCAGCCGCAGGCTCTTGAGACGAGCGCCACCGGTAGTTAAAATCAGCCTGTAGCGCTCTGTTTCCACGACAACATCTCTCCCCCCCGCAGAAGACGGAACAGGGGAAGAAGTCAGAAGCGGAGAAACCTGAGAAGGTGCTTCGGGGACGGAAGGCGCCCCGGAAAAACTCTCCTCCTGCTTTGTTTCAGGCTGCTCCTTCTGCGGAACATCCAGAGTGGCGTAATAGGCAAGCAAGACCAGAGCCGATAGCAAGACTGCAAAAAGTAATCTCTTTTCCATTATTCTATAGGGTCATATCCGCCGGGATTGAAGGGATGACAGCGAACGATTCTCTTAAGCGCAAGCCAGCCTCCCTGCCATAAACCCCGGCTTTGAATGGCTTGCTTTGCATACGTGGAGCACGAAGGATAGAAACGACAACAAGGGCTCCTCAAGGGAGAAACTATTCTCTGATAGACCGTAATCATGCCGATGACTAATCTCATAGCATACCGTTTTGTCACCCTGAGCGAAAACCTAGTGCCTTATCGCATAGATTTTTGCCTATTATTTGTCATCCCCGATCAAGTCGGGGAATGACAAGAATTAATGTTACAGAGCTCCGGCTTTCTCCAACAATAACAAGAAAGACCTCTCCAGTTCTTTCAAGCTCAATCCTTCAGCCTTCTCTCCGACTACCGCGACAAGAGCAACCCGCTCATTAATCTTGCCCCTGTTCCGCCGGTAAATTTCCCTCAGCAAACGCTTAAGGCGGTTTCTCTTGACCGCTCCCCGCACACTTCTCCTGACGACGAAACCTGCCTTTCTATCTCCGCATTCAAAAACATAGAGAGCGAGAACCCTGCTCGAAAGGCGTTTCCCCTTCGAGAAAACCTCTCTGAACCCGTCTTTCCTCAGACGCTCTCCCCTCGGGAACCCCTGGCACAGCAAGATAATCCCTCGCTTCGCCCGCCAATGCCTTGCGGCGGATCCGAGCACATATCACACTGCAAGACGATGACGCCCCTTGGCACGCCTTCTTTTCAGGACATCTCTGCCCGCCTTGGTTGACATCCTCTTCCTGAAACCGTGCACCCTCTTCCTGCTTTTGTTAGAAGGCTGATAAGTTCGTTTCATTTCTCAGTACACCTCATTTGTGTAAACTCAGTGAACCCTGTGTCATTCTGAACGGAGCGAAGAATCTACGGAGATCCTTCGTTCCTTCGCTTCGCTCAAGGACAGGCGCTTTGCTCCTCAGAATGACTGAGAGTGGCGTGGTTCAATGAACTTTCTCGCATATTTAACCATAAGTGGGAGCAATAGTCAAATTCTTCTTGCAAAGAAGCAGGAATTTGGTAAAATATCATCATGCCAATTTTGGAAACTTGCTGCTAAACTTTCTGTGGATAACTTGTTAGCAAACCGTTAAGTGCGCTCCTTGATTCAGAAATCTCAAGCTTGATTTCCGGTTTTCCAAGAACGTGTAAGTGAATGTGGATAAGCTGTGAATTGCCTGGGAGTGCCGCAATTCCAAAGTGGTGGCGCTATGATGGTTGGTAGAGGATAATATCAAAGTGGAAATGCAGTCGTCGCAGGTCTGGAGCCGCCTCCTGGAAACTCTCAGGACACACCTTGGCGAGCAGATTTATACATCGTGGATTGAGCCTATTGAATGTGTCTCGTTCGAAAAAGGAGAACTCGCCCTCAAAGCTCCCAACAAAACATTTGAAGACTGGATAGAGAAACACTACCTGGAACTGGTAAAAAAAATTCTCTCGGACATCTCCGGGATTCCTGCTCAAAAGCTGTCTATCCGGTTCACGTCAAACACCGACAGCAGTTCGGGCATCCGGGAAAAGAGCCCGGCGGAAACTTACACGGGGATGCCCCTGAACCGCAAATACACGTTTGAGAATTTCGTTGTCGGCGCCAGCAACCAGTTTGCGCACGCGGCTTCCCTGGCAGTTGCCGAATCACCCGCCAAAGCATACAATCCATTTTTCATCTATGGCGGAGTGGGACTTGGTAAAACACACCTGATGCAGGCTATCGGCTGGTCTGCATGTAACAAACCCAGGAACAAGTTAAGAGTTGTGTACGTCTCAAGCGAGAGTTTTACAAATGAACTGATAACCGCGATACAGCATCGAAAAACTGCCTCATTCAGAGGGAAATACCGCGGAGTGGACGTCCTGCTCATTGACGATATCCATTTCTTGGCAGGAAAGGAGAGCACACAGGAAGAATTCTTCCACACATTTAATGCTTTGTATGATGCTCATAAACAAATCGTTGTTTCCAGCGACCGTCCGCCCAAGGAAATCCCTACGCTTGAGGAGAGACTCGTATCCAGGTTTGATTGGGGGCTGGTTACTGATATCCAACCGCCTGACCTCGAGACAAGGATTGCCATACTCAGGGAAAAATGCAGTGCCCAGAGCCTTAACATACCGGAAGAAATAACTCTCTTTATTGCAAATAAGATAAAATTCAATATCAGGGAATTGGAAGGAGCATTAACCAGAGTCGTTGCTTTTTCCTCACTTAATCGAGAACCACTCAGTCTTGAAATGGCACAACGCGTATTGAACGACATATTACCGAAGGAAAAACAGATTACGCTTGATCTCATCCAAAGTAAAGTGGCAGACCATTTTAATTTACATATTCTCGACATGAAGAAGAAAAACCGTTCCAGAAACATTGCCCTGCCAAGGCAGATCGCAATGTACATTGCGCGGGAATTAACCGACCATTCTCTGCCCGAGATAGGAGACAACTTTGGAGGAAGAGACCACACGACCATTCTCCATGCCTACCGCAAGATAGAAGCCGGGATACGAACTGATGATAGTCTAAAAAGAATTATTGAGGAGCTAACCCAGATAATAAAAGAGTGAGTTGTAATGACAATTAGAAGAGGACATCTTGTGAGCAAGTTGTGGATAAGTAAAGAGCTGTGGATAAAGTGCATAATTAGGACAGTTTATCAACAGGTTTATCAACAGGTCTTTATAGACTTTAAACAGCCTCAATCCCCAAAATTAACAGGTACTACTACGACTTGTACTACCAATAAGGTATTATTTATATCATAGAACCTGTGAATATGTGCAAAAAAAGACAGGTGGATAGGTTGCCTGAGTAGTTGCAAACAATCAAATTATAGGAGACAAACAAATGAAAATAATATGTCAAAAATCAGAGCTTGTTAGGGGAATGCAAATAGTACAGAACGTGATTTCTTCCAAAACGACCCTTCCAATTCTATCACACGTATTGATGGAAACAGGAAAAAACAAATTACAACTTTGTGCGACAGATCTGGAAGTTGGAATTCGCTCATCAGTTGAAGCAGAGGTAGTGGAAGAAGGATCTGTAACAATGCCGGGACGTACAATCGGAGACATTGTGAAGGAAGCTCCTGAAGAAAAGATTGAAATTCTGGCGGATGAAAAGTCAAAAGTGACAATAACCTGCGGGAGGAGCCTTTTCAGGATTATGGGATTGCCGAAAGAAGAGTTTCCGAAGCTTCCTGAATCGGGAAAGGAGAAGGGCTTTGGTATATCGAAGAAAACCTTGAGGGAGCTTATAAGGAAAACGTCGTTTGCCACTTCGCGGGAAGAAGCGAGATATGCTCTGAACGGGATTCTCTTTCAAGTTGGCAAAGAGGAGATAACTGCTGTATCAACAGACGGAAGAAGGCTGGCAAAAGTAAAGAAAGCGATTGCAGGTACGAAAACGGAGAAACAGGTTATCCTGCCGTCAAAGGCTGTTAATGAAGTTAACAGAATCACTGAAGATGTGGAAGGTGAAGTGAGAATGGCTATCGGAGAGAACGAAGTTACATTTGAAATGGACGGGATTATGTTGATGGCAAGGCTTGTGAAGGGAGATTTTCCTGACTACGACAAGGTTGTTCCCAAAACATACAATGACAGGATTACGCTTGACAGGGAAAAAATTCTCTCCGGCATAAAAAGAGTTTCGCTTCTGACGAGTGAGAAATCCAATACTATCAAGATATCTCTGAGTCGGGACAGGATGGTTTTGAGTGCAAGCACTCCTGAGCTGGGAGAAGCGTCTGAGGAGATGGATATTTCTTACGAAGGGGAAGAGGAGATTCTGGCTTTCAATCCTGTGTATCTTATGGATTTCCTGCGGAATGAAGCGTGCAAGGAAGTCTACTTCGAGATAATAAATCCGGTAAGTCCTGCAGTGCTGAGACCGGTTGAAGAAGAAGATTATTTTTATGTAGTGATGCCTATAAAAACCTAAATAGTGGACAGTGATCAGTGGTCAGTTGAAGTGGAGAATCGTCAGTGGTTGGGTCAGTCTGATCACTGATCACTGACTACTGTTTTGTGATGGCAAAGCCCCAGAAAATCAAGCCGATTATCGCTGAGGTCATGGCGAGTCTGGCTAAAAGTGATATGGAACCTGTGCGCGGGAGCTGGCATGCTCTTCTGGGTGAAGATGCCGCCAAACATGCGGTTCCCATATCTATCAAGAAGGGCGTGCTTCTTGTGGGGGTGGATAGTTCTGTGTGGCTTCAGCATCTCACGATGAGGAGATTGGATATCCTGCGGAAATTAAAGGATGTTGCTTTAGATAAACCGGTGGAAGATATTCGTTTCAGGCACGGCAGATTTTAGACTACTTGTATATGGGCACTTAGTAACCGAAGTCTGAGGTCAGTGTTATGGGGAGTGGATATGGCAAATAAAAAAGAAGACAGGTACGATGCTACTACTATAAAAGTCCTTGAGGGTCTTGAGGCGGTAAGAAAAAGGCCCAGTATGTATATCGGTGATACGGGAAGCAGGGGGTTGCATCAGCTTGTGTATGAAGTTGTGGATAACAGTGTTGATGAGATTGCCCCCGGAGGCTGTGAGAATATTGGCATCATGATGCACGTGGATAATAGTGTAACTGTTGTTGATGATGGAAGAGGAATTCCCGTTGACCTTCATAAGAGCGAAAAGAAGCCTGCGCTGGAAGTCGTTATGACGATGCTGCACGCCGGGGGGAAATTTGACCACCGCAGTTACAAAGTTGCGGGGGGGCTGCACGGAGTGGGAATATCGGTTGTCAATGCGCTTTCGGAGTGGCTGGAAGTTGAGGTGATGAGGGACGGGAATGTCCATCATCAGGAATACAAAAGAGGAAATCCCACAGCGGGGCTGGAAGTAATCGGGAAAACGAAAAAGCGGGGCACGCGGATAACTTTCAAGCCGGACAGTAAAATCTTCGAGGACAGGAAATTCAATTTTGATGTTTTGTCCAACAGGCTTCGGGAGTTGGCGTTTCTGAATGCGGGGACAAAAATAACTCTCAAAGATGAGAATACGGAAAAAGAGCACGAGTTTCGGTATGCTGGGGGGATTAGTTCTTTCGTGGAACATCTGAACGAGAATAAGGATGTTCTCCACAAGAAGCCAATCCACTTCTCCAGGGGGAAGGATGGAGTCATTGCGGAAATAGCGATGCAGTACAATGGCGGGTATGCCGAGAATATCTTCTCGTTTGCGAATAACATAAACAATATCGAGGGAGGGACGCATCTGAGCGGATTCAAGTCTGCGTTGACCAGGACCGCAAATGAGTATGCCCGCTCTCATGGGCTTCTGAAAGATGTTGAATCGGGTTTGTCGGGAGACGATGTTCGAGAAGGATTGACTGCTGTTATAAGTGTTAAATTGCCTGACCCGCAGTTTGAGGGGCAGACCAAAACGAAGCTCGCAAATAGTGAAGCAAGGGGAATTGTAGAGTCTATAGTCAACGAAGGGCTGGGGGATTTTTTCGAAGAAAACCCTCCGATTGCCAGAAAGGTAATCGAGAAGGCGGTTATTGCCACAAAAGCCAGGGATGCTGCCCGCAAAGCGAGGGATCTGACCCGGCGTAAGGGTGTTCTGGATTCGAGTTCTCTCCCGGGGAAACTTGCTGACTGTTCTGAAAAAGACAGGGACATGTCCGAAATATATATTGTTGAGGGAGATTCGGCAGGCGGTTCTGCCAAACAGGGACGCGACCGCCGTTACCAGGCAATCCTGCCGCTTAAAGGGAAAATCCTGAATGTTGAGAAGTCCGGTCTTGACAAAATCCTGAGGAATGAAGAAATCAAGTCGCTGATCGCGGCGCTCGGGGCGGGAATCGGGAAGGAAGATTTTGATGTCGGTAAGTTGCGCTACGGCAAGGTAATCATCATGACGGATGCGGATGTGGACGGTGCCCACATAAGGACACTGCTTTTGACGTTTTTCTATCGTCAGATGACCCCTCTTATTCAGGAAGGACATGTGTACATTGCCCAGCCACCGTTGTACAAGATAAAAAAAGGAAAAACTGAACGCTATATCGAAAGCGATGAGGGGTTCAGTGACTTTATCCTGGGTTTGGGGCTTGACGAGGCTAAGCTTGTGCGGATTAGAGATAAGCGCGCTTTTCAACCGCAGGTCTCCAGAGAGATTGTCAACGCTCTGGTAATGCTGGAAGGGCTGTCACACATCATAGAAAGAAAGGGAATCAGTTTCAGTGCCTACCTCCAACTGCGAGACAAGAAGACTGGGAAGCTTCCTCTTTACCGTGTTGAGGAAGAAAAAGAATCCCTGTTTGTCTATACGGAAAAGGAATTGGCGAAAGTTACGGAGAAAGAAGAAAGTGAAGAGGGAGGTTCTGAACTACGGACTACGGAATTCGCCGAGTCGAGGGAGATTAAGGATTTGCTGGGCAAGCTGGAGGGGCTTGGGATAAGCGCTGAGGAAATATGCTCTGAAGGTGAAAAGCCCATCTATAAGATAGAAGAAGATGGAGAAGAACATCTGTTCACTTCAGCCAGGGAGATTCTGGTGAAAGTCAGGGAGTTGGGCAGAAGAGGGATAAATGTCCAGCGGTATAAGGGTTTGGGGGAGATGAATCCCGGACAGCTATGGGAGACTACAATGGACCCTGAGAAAAGGACGGTGCTTCAGGTAACTATGCCGGATGCTGTTGAGGCAGACAGGATTTTTACTATTTTGATGGGAAGCAAGGTGGAACCGAGGAAAGAATTCATAGAAACCCATGCGCTGGAAGTCAGAAATCTGGATATTTAGCCCGGATTATTCATGCTCTGAGTAAATAACATGCATTCTGTCATTCTGAGCGAAGCGAAGAATCTCTATAGATTCTTCGTCGCTGACGCTCCTCAGAATGACATGCATAGTGTGAATAGTGCAGGATAGGTGCCGCGTCTCGCTAATCATATTCTGAAATTTTCCAAGAAGAAGAGGAGTGAAATGAACATTTATACAAGAAATGAGAAAATCGTGCCGGTTTGCATTGAAGATGAAATGCGGTCTTCATATCTTGACTATGCTATGAGCGTCATCGTTGCCCGGGCTTTGCCTGATGTGAGAGACGGGCTGAAACCTGTCCATCGCCGCATTCTCGTAGCCATGAATGACCTCAGCCTTACTCATGGCAGACCCTTTCGAAAATGTGCAAAGATTGCCGGGGACGTAAGCGGAAACTATCATCCGCACGGGGCGCAGATTGTTTATCCTTCCCTTGTCCGGATGGGCCAGGATTTCTCGCTTCGTTACCCGCTCGTTGACGGTCAGGGGAACTTCGGTTCCGTGGATGGCGACCCTCCTGCCGCTATGCGTTACACCGAGGCAAGGTTTGCGGCGATTGCAGGCGAGATGCTGACGGATCTCAACAAGGATACGGTTGATTTCAGACCCAACTATGACGAGACCCGAAAGGAGCCTGTTGTATTACCTTCCGCCATTCCGAATCTTTTGATAAACGGTGCTTCCGGGATAGCTGTTGGAATGGCTACTGAAATACCTCCTCACAATCTGGGCGAAGTTGTGGATGGGCTGATCATGTTGATTGAGAATCCCAAAGTGAGTATTGAAGAGTTGAGCAAGGTCA
The DNA here is from genome assembly GCA_030596585.1 of bacterium. GTDB lineage: Bacteria > NPL-UPA2 > JAUVJM01 > JAUVJM01 > JAUVJM01 > JAUVJM01. The sequence continues at coordinate 2,522 of JAUVJM010000021.1, read as the reverse complement.
TTAAAGGGCCTGATTTTCCTGCGGGTGCGTTGGTTATGGGGCGAGAGGGCATTGCAAGTGCGTACAAGGGAGGCAGGGGTATCCTGAAACTTCGAGGCCGGGCCTGTGTCGAGAGAGGGAATAAAGGGGAGAAGGAAAAAATTGTCATAACGGAGATTCCGTATCAGGTGAACAAGAGCAATCTTGTCGGGAGCATTGCCGATCTTATTAGAGAGAAAAAGATTTCCGGCATATCGGATTTGCGTGATGAATCTGATAAGGATGGTATGCGAATCGTGGTGGAACTGCGCCGGAATGAGATGCCGGAGATAATTCTCAACCAGCTCTATAATCACACTCAGATGCAGATTTCTTTCGGGGTGATAATGCTGGCGCTGGTCAACGGGCGGCCCCGGGTCCTCAATCTGAAAGAGGTATTGTATCATTATCTAAACCACCGTCGTGAGGTTGTGACACGGCGCACGGAATTTGATCTGGCAAGAGCTGAAGAGCGTGCCCATATACTGGAAGGTTTGAAAATTGCTCTGGCGAACCTTGATGAAGTGATAAAGACCATAAAAACTTCCAGAACGGTGGACAAGGCGAGGGAGAGGCTTGTGCGGAAGTTCAAATTGACTGAGAGACAGGCTCAGGCAATTCTTGATATGCGTCTTCAGCGGCTCACCGGGCTTGAGCAGGAGAAACTTCAGGCTGAATATCTCGAGGTGATAAAGAGGATTGGGGAGTTACAGCAGATTCTGGCAAGCGAAAAGCAGTTGTTGGACATAATAACAACAGAGCTTTTGGAGGTAAGGAAGAAGTATGCGGATGAGAGGAGAACCGAGATAATTGAAAGCGGCGGGGAGATTGAGACGGAAGATTTGATTGCCGAGGAGGACATGGTCATAACCATAAGTCATGCGGGTTACATTAAACGGCTCCCCGTTGGTACGTATCGTAAACAGAAACGCGGCGGCAAGGGAGTTATAGGAGCGGGCAAGAAGGAAGAGGATTTCATTGAGCATCTGTCTGTTGCTTCAACCCACGCCTATATCCTGTTTTTTTCTGATAAGGGAAGAGTATACTGGACAAAAGTCTATCAGATTCCTCAAGCAGGACGGTTATCCAGAGGGAAGGCAATTCCCAACCTTTTGAGGATTAACCCCGATGAGAAAATAACTGCACATGTGGTAGTTTCGGCTTTTGACGCTGAGCAGTTTCTATTGATGGTTACGGAGCGCGGGGTGGTGAAAAGGACAAGTCTTTCTGCCTACAGTCATCCTCGAGCGGGCGGCATAGTTGCCCTTTCCCTTGATGAGGGGGATAGGCTAATAGAAGTGAAACTGACTGGAGGCAATGAGGAGATGCTCATAGCCACGAAGAATGGTAAAGCAATCCGGTTTGCGGAAAGTCAGCTTCGTTCCATGGGCAGGACCACCCGCGGCGTCAGAGGAATTATCCTCGCGAAGGAAGATGAGGTGATTGGAGCTACCGTTGTGGAACGGAATGCGACCGTCTTATCCGTAACTGCAAACGGGTATGGAAAAAGAAGCCAGTTTGAGGATTATCGTGTGCAGAAACGCGGCGGTAAGGGAGTCATAAACATAAAGATTACAGAAAGAAACGGTAAGATAGTAGGATTAAAAACCGTGACGGATAGGGATGAGCTCATGTTAATTACTTCCATGGGGATGGTTATACGGATTCCTGTGGCGCCGATTCGGGTTTTGCACCGGAACACCCAGGGAGTCAGGTTTATAAAACTCAATGAGGGAGATACGGTTGTGGCAGTAGCGCGCGTGGTGACCAAGGAGGAAGAGGAGCAATAGAAGTCACTCGCGCCATGCATGGTTCGCTGAGGTAAGCTTTGATGTCTGATATTTCTGTTGAAAAAGTTGACGATTACAGATGGCGTATCCCGCCAACTTATCAGGATGGGATGCGGGTGCCGGGTCTGGTCTATGCTGATGAGGGCTTTCTGGAGCAAACCCGCTCGGAGAAATCTCTCCAGCAGGTTGCAAATGTGGCGAGTCTTCCCGGCATCGTACGGTACTCTCTTGCAATGCCTGATATTCACTGGGGGTATGGTTTCCCAATAGGCGGTGTTGCGGCAACCGATCCCTCTCAAGGCGGGGTTATCTCACCCGGCGGAGTGGGCTATGACATAAACTGCGGCGTGAGACTCATCAGGAGCAATTTGACACTGGATGATGTGCGCAAACATATTGAGAAGCTTGTGGACGGGTTGTTTTCCGCCGTTCCGTGCGGAGTGGGTTCGCACAGTTCTCTCAGGCTGTCCCGCCTGGAGCAGGAAAGGATATTCGTGGAAGGAGCGGGATGGGTTGCGGGGAGAGGTTGGGGTGATGCAGAGGACATTGCTCACACGGAGGAGAACGGCGCACTTGACGGAGCTGACCCTGCCAAGGTGAGTCAGCGTGCTATGGAGAGAGGGTATCCGCAGCAGGGAACTCTTGGGGCAGGAAATCATTTCCTTGAGATTCAGGTCGTCGAGGAGATTTACGAGCCGGAAATTGCCTCTGTTT
>JAUVJM010000016.1 GCA_030596585.1 bacterium | reverse complement strand
TTGTTATCGAGCGCACCAGAAGAATTCCGGCATCCCTGACTGCGCGGGAATCAATCCGGCGTCCAGGATAAGTAAAGACGTCTCCTAATTTCCAGAAGGCTTCTGCTACATAGGGAATATTCTCATCGGCAACAATTTTCATTATGGCTGACAGCTTTTCAGGCGATAGAGCATTTCCCCCGCACTGGGCACTACAAGGACCCCTTCATCCTCTCGGTTTTTCCACTCCCCGGGATTTATGCTCTCAGGATTGCAATATCCGAGGTTAATCCTCCGGCAGCGCTCTTCAGGAATGCTTGTAGCCAGAATAACCTCTATTCTCGGTTTTTCCACACCGTCTTCGTATGTCCCTGTCCCTTTAACATGCGTGGAGTGAGCCATTACCCCCCCGGGGATGTCACGGAAGCTGTCCATCTGCTTGAGAAAATAGTCCCGAACGTGATATCCTATTTTATCCAGCGTCTTACCGTGAACATAGGAAACTTCACTGATGTGAGGAGCGTATATAATGAGCTCGCCTCCGTCAGCAACAACCGGCTCCAGCTTATACATACATTTCCCGCCTGTCCACAGATCATCATACATTGCCGGCGCCATGGAAAGAACTTTCCTGTAAGGTTTATCTTTGTAGATTATGTGTACCTTTGCCGAAAGGTCAGCCGCTTGACTGTAGGCATCTTCGGGCGATCCGGCAAATACACCCTTGAGTCCCTGAGATGTTACCACGAGACTGAAACACATTCGCGGAACGCTTATCATTAATGCGGCTTTGTCAATAATCTGCCTTACGGGTGTATATTTACTGCCGTTGATAACGGGGTTGGTTATTACTGCCCCTAACCAGTGGAAGAAATTGAGAACCTCCGGGCCGGATATTCCCGGGAAGAAATACTTGTTCCCTCCGGAGAAACCGACGACTTCATGAGGGAAGGTAGGAGCAACGATAATGAGGAAGTCGTATTTGAAGATGAGTTTGTTTACAGAGACCTTGACTTCCTCGCGAAAAAGTCCTCCCGAACTCTTCTCGATTTCGCCGGCGCTAATCCTTCCTATTTCCGTAAGCTGGCGCGGGTCATTCCAGCGGTGGTTGAACGCCCTGTATTTTTGCCGTTCATCCGGGCATCTTCCAAGTAAACTATCAATCTCTTTCTCGCTCATTGGAGGGTGTGTTCCGAGAGCAATCAGGAAATGCAAATCCTTTGCCGTCTTTCCGACAGATGCGGTCAGAACACGGTAAAATAAGGGAAGGGGAGCAGTCCGGGTGCTGTCAGGCACGATGACAAGGACTTTTTTGCCTGCGAGATTTTTCCCGGAGAGACCCGCATGAACAACCTCTTCCACTTCGCTTTCGGAGAGAGTGCCGGCGTGGCTGGTTTTGCCGGTAATCATCCTTTCCACGGCGGGGTTTCCGGAAGATGCTTCATGAATTCTTCTATCAGGTTTTCCTCACACTCACCCGCGTACTTCTGCGACAGAAAAACGTCCGCTAATTCGTTGTGGAATTTTTCCCAGGATTCCTCTTCCTGCCCGGGTATAATTGGGTAGAAAAGAGCGCCGTTTGCTTTTGCGGCTTTCATGTCCCCCGGTGCGTCCCCGATCATGAGAACGCGGGTGGAATCGTATTTCCCTCCCGAGGTAAGTGCAAGATGCTCTTTTTTTGAGCCCATTTCCTGCCCGGCAATCGCTTTTGTGTATCCGGCAATGCTGTGTTCCTGCCATTCTCTCTGAAGTGCCTCCGTCGGTGTAGCAGACACAACGACAATATCGGCAAGGTCTGAGAGCTTCTCCAGGCTTTCCCGAACAAAGGGGAAGGGGGGAACTCCGCTGACAATGTCTCCCACAGAGCGGTTTACCGATTCGCTCCACTCAAGAGCCTTTCTAAGTTCAGCGTCTCCTGTTCTATCAACTGCCTCTTTGAGCGCCGGGTTGCCAAGTGGAACTCCCGAATCGATGAATTCCCTAATCTTTGGCACCCGGGGAATGTTTACCTGTCTCCTTTTTACCTCTTCTCTCTCTCGTAGAAGGTCAAAAACCATGACGAGGGCAGGGAAACGATTTATTCCTCTCCACCTTGAATAGAGGTTAACAAACTCCGCTGCCTCGCGGGCATATTTTGAGATGGGCTGGAGTCCCCAGTGTTTTATGATGTTAGGAATGAAGCACTCCTTGTGCTTTATTTCCATTGTGTCAAAAGCACACCCGTCCGAATCCACTCCGACGAAATAGTCATGCTCCGGTTTGAGTTCCTTGAGCTGACGACTTGCTTCCTTGATATCCATCTGCCAGGTCCTCCTTATTATACATGGCAATGTAAGTCTTGCGTACCACTGTCACCCTGAACCCCGAATGATTTCGGGGCTCAGAATGACGAAATGCAGGTTATATCTGTTTTTTTATCTCTTCCAGCAGATTCAAAGAATCGGAGAAATCCGTTTCGAGCTCTTCCTCCTGCTCTGAGGTTAGAGCCAGGAGATTTCTCCATGAACCTATCTGTGTAAGGATGTAGGTTATTCTGTTTGTAAAGCACGCAACGGGAATGAACATCGGGGAACTTCTTAGGATCTCTATTGCCGCTCCAGTCTGACGGGCTATGTCAGCCTGTAGAGACAAATAATTGGAGTTGTCTTTTTTGTTTTTCTCTTCCATGAAGGATCTGAGAGTGAGCATGTTTTGCTCCAATCGTTCAAGAAACGGGAGTATTTCTTTCCTCCCGTGGGGTTTACTCGCTGCCGGGGTTCCCAGAAGTTTTGAAACGGAATGCTGTTCTGCTATCAGCCCCTGAAGTTCGTATTCAATGTGAGAGATAAGTCTGTCTCTTCCATCTCCATCTATTGCGAGGAAGCGGCTTCCTATTTCATAGGCACTCTCTTTTTCTCTCACCCACATTGCTTCGGCTGAACCGCTCAGCGGAACCACTGAAGAATGAAGAAAGACCTTGAATTTAAATTTGCTGCCGATTGGTATGCGGTCACTGGATTCAAACAAGATTCCTCCAACAGATATATTGCTAAGAAAAGAGAGTTTTCGCTCTCCTCCTTTCCTGGCGGGAGTTAGCGAATAGTGTACGGGGATATCCGAGGATAATCTCACAAACAGCCTTCTTTCCGATGACTCCGGTTCTTTCATTCTGCACTCCCTTCTCTGGTTTCTGATTCTTCCCCATCTTCCTCTGCTTCGGTTGTATTTTTTCTCTTGTAGTTACTTAGGAAATCCGTGTTCCCGAATCTTGCTTGAGGCGGAAGTTTCTGCATCACAGCCGCATAGCTGCGTGGAATGATCTCATCCAGGTAGAATAACACTTCGCCGTCTTTAAGACGCGCTGCAGCGTAGAAGTCTTCGGAAAGGGGCGCTATGTACAAAGACGAGATAAGGAGACCCAGAATAAGTGTTCCCAAAACCAGCCCGCATGCGGCTCCCCCCAGTCTGTCCAGGGGTTTCGGAAAAGGAACAGTCCTCCGGCGCGTCGCCCGGAATACCTTCTCCATGAAGTAAGACTTGAGAGTCCAGATACCCGTGAACACAGCGATAAATATTAGCCACAGGGCTATAAGAGCAGAAAGGTCTCTATCGGGGCAGAAATAGCTGTTGAGCAAACTTCCCAGCGGTTCGAAAAAGGCAACAGCCAAACCGGAGCTAAACAGGAAGGTCGCCAGATTTGTAGACTCGTTGAAGAGTCCGCCCTTCCACCCTATGGAAACCCGGTAAAGCAGGATTGTTAGGACGGACAGGTTGAGGATGTAGTAGTAATAAGTCAGTCCCTCTTTCATAGCAAAACTCTCTCCACTTCCGCGACTGTGGTTATGCCCTGTTTCACTTTCTGCCAGCCGTCTTCTTTCATAGTGGTCATGCCTTTCTCCCTCGCTTGAGTAAAGATATCTTCCGTGGATGCTTTTTTGCTTACGAGATCTTTTATCTCCTTGTCCATAATTAGCAATTCGAATATTCCGACTCGGCTTTTGTATCCTGTCTGCCGGCAACGCTCACAGCCTACAGGTTCGTAGAGTGTATCCTCTTCTTCCAGATGCAGGCCCTTTTCACTCAGTTCGTCCGGATGATAGGACATGGAAGGAATTTTACAATTGGAGCACAGAACGCGAACAAGTCTTTGTGCCAACACCCCGATGAGTGACGAGGAGATGAGATAGGGCTCTAATCTCATGTCCATCAGCCGGGTTATGGCTCCTGCCGCTTCCGTGGTATGCAAGGTGGAGAGGACCAGATGTCCCGTGAGCGATGAACGGAAAGCCATTTCAGCGGTCTCGGCATCTCTTATCTCTCCCACCATAATAACGTCGGGATCCTGTCTGAGAATGCTTCTCAGGCTTCCGGCAAAGTCCACTCCCGCTTTAGGATTAATGGGAATTTGAGTAACGTTGGGGATTTCGTACTCAACGGGGTCTTCAATACTTATGATGTTTTTCTCTCCGATATTGATTTCGTTCAGAATTGCGTAGAGCGTTGTGGTTTTCCCGTTTGCAGAGGGTCCCACTACCAAAATCATACCATGGGAGCGGGAAAGAAGGCCGCTGCATTTTTCCTTGTTTTCCGGAAGAAGTCCCAGATCACCGAGATTGATCAGTCCATTCTCAGAATCCAGTATCCGGATAACCATTGTCTCACCGTAGAAGCTTGAAGTGGTAGATACCCTGAAGTTAACCGTTCTTCCCGCAATCTTTGCCGTAAAACTGCCGTCCTGAGCTTTTCTCTTTTCGGCGATATTAATATGCGCAAGGACTTTGAAAGCGGAAACGATAGGCAGCCCAGCGCGATGGGGGAAGACGGGACCGTCATGCAAAAGCCCGTCTATTCTGAACCTGCTGGACAAAAGGTCGCCCTTGGGTTCGAGGTGTATGTCTGTGCTTTGGTTGTCCAGAGCCTGGGTGAGCAAGTCCCTGACTGATGCCAGGCTCTCCTGCTCTTCGTACTGATGTGATAAGAGAGGTTCTCCCCGGTGCTTAAACAGTTCCAGATTCTGCGCGGGGTTGTCCCCTATATTTTTTTTGCCCTTGATGAGGAAAGGAAGATAGACTATCAGGGATATTGGGCAGAAGAAAAACAGCATTGTATTCCACAATTTCACGTTTCTCTTAGCTTTATGGGTGCTTGCATTCACCCAACCGACTGCGAAAAACCATAAGAAAGCACAGACCAGCAGCCCTCCCCACAAAACCAGAAAGACAAATTCAGGTTTTATCATTATTTCCTCCATCCGACTCATAGCCAATATAAACCAAGCGGGAATTGTCTGTCAAGTGTATTCACTGCTATCTTTGCTGCTGTTTGCCCCGCAAAGTTTTCTTCATTTTTCCTTGACTGGCAGGGAAATAATTGGGATAATCACTTTCTGATTGTGGTGAAACTGGAACAGGTACAGGAAAAGAGGAGGGAGAAAGGATGAAAGTTGGGATAAATGGATTTGGCAGAATAGGACGTAACGTGTTTCGTGCGGCACTTCGGGAAGCAGGGAAGGGGATTGACATTGTGGCTGTGAATGACCTCACGGATGCCAAGACACTTGCGCATCTTCTAAAGTACGATTCGATTTTCGGAATTCTGGATGCGGAAATAGAGTTCGGTGCCGATTTTCTTACGGTTAACGGAAAGAAGATGCAGGTTCTTGCAGAAAAGGATCCTGGGAAGCTTCCCTGGAAAGAAATCGGGGTTGAAGCAGTTGTGGAAGCAACAGGCAGATTCCGGGACAAGGAAAGTGCAGGGAAACATCTCCAGGCTGGAGCTAAGAAAGTTGTCATTACGGCACCCGCAAAGGGAGAAGATATAACGATTGTTATGGGGATTAACGAAAAGAGTTATGACCCGGCGAAGCACCATGTTATTTCAAATGCTTCTTGCACGACGAACTGTCTTGTGCCGATTGTGAAGGTTCTCCTTGACAATTTCGGATTGAAGAGGGGTTTGATGACGACAATTCATTCCTACACGAATGACCAGCAGCTTCTTGATTTCCCGCACAGCGACCTGCGCCGCACAAGGGCGGCTTGTCTCTCTATGATTCCGACAACCACAGGAGCGGCGGCGGCGGTTGCAAAGGTCCTGCCTGAGATGAAAGGGAAGATGGACGGACTCTCCATAAGAGTTCCGACAGCGAATGTATCTCTTGTTGACCTTGTGGCCGAGCTTGAGAAGAAAACGACAGTGGAGGAAATCAATTCTGCGTTCAAGAAGGCATCTGAGGGGGAAATGTCGCATATCCTTGAATATTGCGATGAGCCGCTCGTGTCAAAGGATTTCAACGGGAACAGCAAATCCGCCATATTCGATGCGGGCACTACCAAGGTCACAGATGACGGGACATTCGCAAAGGTCCTTGCATGGTATGACAATGAGTGGGCGTATTCATGCCGTATAGCGGATTTGATTAATTATATGGAGACTAAGAATTAGAGATTAGGGACGGGGATACTAATGATGATTGATGAAGTGATAATATCAAGAGCTATTGCGGAGGAGTTTCTTCGTGAGTTTTGCGATTTCCTCGATGTGGATGTTGCCATCGCGGGAGGAGGTCCGGCAGGCTTGACTGCAGGCTACTACCTTGCCAGGGCAAAGAAAAAGGTAGTGCTGTTTGAGAGGAAGCTCAGCGTCGGCGGCGGCATGTGGGGCGGCGGGATGATGTTTAACAAGATTGTCGTGCAGGATGAGGGAAAAGAAATTCTCGATGAGTTCGGCATATGCTCCAGGAAATATCAGGACGGCTACTTCGTGGCTGATTCCGTGGAAGCGGTTTCGACTCTGTGCTCGGCGGCTGTGAAAGCCGGGCTGAGAATATTCAATTCAGTGTTTGTTGAAGATGTGGTTGTCAGGGAGGACAGAGTTGGCGGGCTGGTGGTGAACTGGTCGGCGGCGGAGATAGCAAAGCTGCATGTTGACCCCATGTCCATGCGGGCGAAGTCGGTGGTTGATGCCACGGGTCATGACTGCGCAGTAACCAGGATTGTCGAGAGGAAATTCGGAAAAGGACTGAATACTGCAACGGGTAAAATAGTGGGGGAAGGTCCCATGTCTGCCGATGCCGGTGAGAGGACGATAGTCGAGAATACGGGTGAGGTTGCCCCGGGTCTTTACGTTGCAGGGATGGCGGCAAATGCCGTGTGCGGCGGTCCGAGGATGGGTCCGATATTCGGGGGTATGCTTCTCTCAGGGAAGAAAGTTGCAAAGATAATAGGAGGGGGGTAAAGGGTGCCGAAAGCGACCGTGAGGGACATTGATTTGTGTGGGAAAAAAGTTCTGATGCGGGCTGATTTCAACGTTCCTTTTGATGAGAACGGCAAAATAACGGATGATACGAGAATAAAGGCAGCGCTTCCTACCGTCAACTACATCATGGAGAAGGCTGCATTGTTGATACTCGTGTCGCATCTCGGACGTCCCAAGGGAAAGGTTGTGGAAAACCTCAGGATGGATCCGGTTGCAGAAAGACTTCAGGAACTGCTTGAGAGGAAAGTAATTAAACTGAGCGATTGCGTGGGCGATGAAGTGGAACAGGCTGTCAAAAACGCCGGAGAAGGTGACGTGCTGATGCTTGAGAACGTGCGTTTTCATCCGGAAGAGGAAAAAAATGACCCTGAGTTTGCAAGAAGGCTTGCCGGTATCGCAGATGTGTTTGTAAATGATGCTTTTGGGACATGTCACCGGGCACATGCCTCGACTGAAGGGATTGCCAAATTCCTGCCTGCGGTTGCAGGCTTTCTTGTCCTGAAGGAACTTGAATATTTCGAGAAAGCTCTTGAGAATCCTATGCGCCCGTTCGTTGCGGTTCTGGGAGGAGCAAAAATCACGGGGAAGATTGAGGTAATCGAGAATCTTCTCAACAAAGTGGAAAGCCTCATAATTGGAGGCGGCATGGCATACACATTTCTCAGTGCCCGCGGCTATGAGGTTGGCGATTCGCTTGTTGAAAGCGACAAGCTCGAACTCGCAAAGAGCCTTATGAAAAAAGCAGATGAGAAGGGTGTCGGCTTTATCCTGCCTGTTGACCATATCGCCGGGGACGAATTTTCTGAATCTGCCGGGGTGAAAACGACCGATGGCGTGGGGATTCCTGAAGGCTGGAGAGGAATGGATATCGGTCCCAGGACAGTGGAGAAGTATATTCAGGTTTTGGGAAAGGCTAAAACGGTTGTGTGGAACGGCCCGCTTGGGGTCTGTGAATTTGCGCGGTTCTCTGCAGGTACGAGACAGATTGCAGAGTATCTCGCCGGACTGGATACAACGAGGATTATCGGAGGAGGGGATACGGCGGCGGCGGTGAATCAGTTCGGGCTTTCGTCACGGTTCAGTCATGTCTCAACGGGCGGAGGTGCTTCTCTCGAGTTTCTGGAAGGGAAGGAACTTCCTGGAATTGCTGCACTGAAAAACCGTATCTCGTGACTCGTGAATCGTATCTCGTAAAGACAAAAAAGCTTTAAAGAGCCTGTCATTCCCGCGAAGGCGGGAATCCAGACCGTAACTATCTTGATCGTGGGATCAAAAGGTCCTACGAGATACGAACAACGAGCAACGAATCAATGGGGAGATGATATGAGGAAAATGATGATTGCCGGTAACTGGAAGATGAACAAGAGTCCCGTAGAAGCGGCAGGGCTCGCTGAGAAAATAGCTGGAAAGGTAGGCGATATCAGACACGTGGACATAGTTATCTGTCCCTCTTTTCCTGCGCTAACCGCCGTTTATGAAAAGATAGAGAAGAGTTACGTGAGACTTGGTGCTCAGAATCTCTTCTGGGAAAGGGAGGGGGCATACACAGGTGAAGTCTCCACACTGATGCTGAGAGAGAGCGGGTGCAGATATGTGATAATTGGACACTCTGAGAGGAGAAGCCATTTTGGGGAGACGGATGAGACGGTTAGCAGGAAGGCAGCTGCGGCACTTGAGTGGAACCTGATTCCCATTATTTGTGTTGGGGAGAAGCTTGAGGAGAGGGAAAGAGGTGAAGTCGAGAGTGTCATCACGAAGCAGATAAAGGGAAGTCTGGCGCATCTGAATGACGAGAATATCGCGAAGATAGTGCTGGCGTACGAACCTGTCTGGGCAATAGGCACGGGGAAAACTGCGACCCCTGCTCAGGCGAATGAAGTGCACGGGTTGATTCGCGCGTTAGTCGGAGACATTTTTTCGAAGGAGGCAGCTTCAGAATTAAGGATTCTCTACGGAGGAAGCGTCAAGCCCGACAACATAAGAGCGTTGATTGCAGAAGAGCACCTCGACGGTGCCCTTGTAGGGGGAGCAAGTCTGGATGAGCATTCGTTCGTTGAAATTGTGACGGGCTGCCTGCCAGACACAAGTGGAGCGGAAGCGGAAACAGGGGATAGCCAATGATAGAACTATTGATGGGAATACATATTGCCGTTAGTCTTTTTCTGATTCTTATTATCATGATGCAGGGGAGCAAGTCGGAGGGGCTTTCGGGCGTCTTTGGCGGAGGCGGCAGCGGCACGCTTTTCGGCACAGGTACACGTACCTTCCTTGCAAAGCTTACCACAGTCCTGGGCATTGCCTTCATGCTAATCTGTATTTCTCTTACGATTTTTTTCTCCCGGCGGTCCCCGTCTGTTATGGAGAAATCCGTAATGAAACAGGAAGAGTCAATGCCGTGAGGAGGGGGGTCAAGTCTTGCATTTTAGCATTTTGTTTATGCAAGGGTAATATGTGACAAAGACAAACCACTGCTAATGCTAAAATGCAAGACTTGACCCCCTTGATAAATGGAAACCTCCTCTAAAATCCTCGAAATTCGTGACCTGTCGGTCCATTTCCGGACTCCTGAGGGTCTTGTGAGAGCGGTGAACTCACTGAGCCTCGAAATATATGAGGGAGAGACTCTCGGGCTGGTAGGTGAATCCGGTTCCGGAAAGACCGTAACTGCTCTTTCAATAATGGGACTTGTCCCCTCACCGCCAGGCAGAATTGAAAGCGACCGGATAATGTACAGGGAGACGCTGCTTACCGGACTTTCCGAAACCCGCTTGAGAAAAATAAGGGGTAAAGAAATCGCGATGATTTTTCAGGAGCCGCTCCTGTCTTTAAATCCGGTTTTTACTGCGGGAAGTCAAATTGTCGAGGCAATAGTTGCCCACCGGCCGGTGTCTGAGTTACAGGCGAGACAAGACATGCTGGAGTTATTGAGACTGGTTGGTATCCGGAAACCGGCGGAGGTGGCAAGCCGTTATCCCCACCAGTTAAGCGGCGGAATGAGACAACGCGTAATGATTGCGATGGCGATTTGTGCCTACCCCTCTATTTTGATAGCCGATGAGCCAACGACCGCTCTTGACGTCACTATTGCATCACGGATTCTAAAATTGCTCCGGGAACTGCAGAGCAAATTCAAAATGTCTATCCTTTTGATAACGCACGATTTCGGAGTTATTGCAGAGACAGCGGATAGAGTGGCAGTGATGTACGCAGGAGAAATTGTGGAGTATGCACCTGTAAAAAACGTGTTCAGGGAACCGGCACATCCATACACGATAGGGTTGCTTGATTGTGTCTCCGGCATACAGAAGAAGGAAGGTCCACTCCACACAATCCCGGGATACGTGCCGGATTTGCGAAATCTCCCTGCCGGATGCAATTTTGCCGACCGCTGTCCATATGCAGTACCCGTTTGCAGGCGGGAAAAGCCCTGTCTGACTGAAATAAAGCCGAATGTGGTGGTAGCTTGCCATCACCCCAAAATTACGAATTAGAAATACAGGATTAGGGATTAAGTCACTCACTTCGTTCGCTTGTAGTTGCAGACTTGCCCGCCAGTGCCTTATGGAGGGGCTTGCTCTGCTAATGCAAAGTAAACTTTGCAACTACAGCTACTCTATTGTAACATTAATCCTTAATCCTGATTTGAGGATTGAATATGAAATACAGATTGAACAAGAAAACAATAAAAAATGCCCGTCGAAGCCTTGTTATTCTTATACTTCTCGCTGTATTTGCTTCGCTCCTCTACCTGACCCACCAGCGGGGATACTGGCCGGAAGAGAAATTTTTGTGTCCTATCTCATACAACGACTCTATAGTAATACGCAATGACCGGATGGGGGAGGGGCACTTCGGGGCGCGGCGTGCAAGGGGCAGAGTACACCAGGGGGTTGACTTGTTGGCACCGGTGGGAACGCCTCTAATGGCAGCTATGAGAGGGCGGGTTATCGAGGTTGGTAATCACCCAAGAGGATACGGGAAATATGTCGAGATAGTCCACAGGCACGATTTCGTGACCATTTCTGCGCATCTATCGGAAATTAGTGTTGCCGAAGGGGAAAGAGTGCGGCGCGGGCAGATAATCGGCAAGGTTGGAATGACCGGCAATGCATCACATAAATGGATAAAACCTCACGTGCATTTTGAAATCAGGAAGGACGGAACGCCGGTTGACCCGATGGAGTATGTTCAGGTGGATAGGCCGTAGGCATTTAGGCTGTAGGAGGGAATCATGCGTGATCATACGAAGCTCAGGGCGTTTGAACTATCCGACGAACTGGCGGTTTTGATCTATCGGGCAACCCTGAAATTTCCCAGGGAGGAGATGTATGGGTTGACTTCTCAAATGAGGAGAGCGGCGATTTCGGTTCCATCAAACATCGTTGAAGGATGCGCGAGAGAGAGTCAAGTCGAGTACGTTCGCTTTCTTGAAATCGCTTTTGGTTCTCTAAGGGAGTTGCATTATCAGTTTGGTTTGTCAAAGCGCCTGGGGTATTCTGATGAGCATGGCATTTCTGACTGCGATTCAAAAATTGTGGAAACTGAGAAGGTTCTGGGTGCCTTGATTCGATCAATGCGCAAGCACTAACAGCCTTCAGTCTAAACAACCTGAGTAATTACGGAGGTTTGCATGCTTCTTCGTGTTTGCGGGCTGAAAAAGTTCTTTCCGTTCACAGGCGGCGTCTTTGGTAAAGGCGGTGTTGTAAAAGCAGTGGACGGGACGAGTTTTGAAATTGCGAATGGCGAGACGTTTGCGTTGGTAGGGGAAAGCGGGAGTGGGAAAACAACCACGGGACTTCTTACTCTTGGTCTGCTCTCGCCGACCGCGGGCGGGGTGTACTTCGAGGGAGATAATATCTTCAAGTTGAATGCGTCGGAGATGCGAGAGCGCCGTCGCAGGATGCAAATGGTTTTCCAGGATCCTTACGGCTCTCTGAACCCGAGGATGACGGTCGGGAAAATGCTCAGGGAGGTGCTGTCTTTCCACCACGTTGTGGAACCGGACTTTGTCAGGGAAAGAATAAACGAACTCCTGAAGGTGGTAGGACTGGACAGTTCCTATGTCCGTCGTTATCCCCACGAATTCAGTGGAGGGGAGCGTCAGAGAATAGGAATTGCGCGGGCAATTTCCCTCGAGCCCAGGCTGATCGTTGCTGATGAACCTGTATCGGCTCTTGATGTTTCGATCAGAGGACAGATTTTGAATCTTCTCCGGGAGCTTCAGGAGAAATTAGGACTTGCCTATCTGTTCATTGCCCACGACCTCGCAGTTGTGAGATACGTAAGCCGCAGGGTTGGGGTGATGTACCTCGGGAGGATTGTTGAGGAGGCAGATACTGAGGAAATGTTTGCCCGTCCTTTACATCCCTATACCCGTGCGCTCCTGGATTCTATCCCGGTTCCTGACCCCGAGATCAGAAATAAGAGAACAATGCCTGCCGGAGAAGCGCCGGAAGATTACGAAGAATGTCCCGGGTGCAGGTTCTACAGTCGTTGTCCGCGGGCGGAGAGAAAATGCAAAGAAGTGGAACCGGAACTCGTCGCTGTTGAAGATAACCATCTTGTAGCATGCCACATGGCAAGCAATTAAGGTAACTACTCAGGTTGTTTAGGCTGAAGACTATTAGGCTGAAGGGGAAAATGAGGTTGCCGTGTGTTTGCTTCAGCCTGCAGTCTATCCACCTTCAACCTATCCACCTGAGTAGTTACAAAACTTAATACTTAAAGCGAACCCGCCACAAAGCGTTGGCGGGCAAGCGTAGTGAGGGATATTTTGAAGCTTAAATTGGTTCTCCTGTTAATTCCGGGGTTTATCATCCTCATTCTCGTTGCCAGTTTTTTTTCCTCAAGAAAGAGCCTTGACAAGAACATAAATCAACTTGTGATTGGGTCTATTGGCGATGCTTCTTACCTGAATCCTATCCTGTCTCAGGATACGGCATCAGGCGATGTGAACAATCTCGTATTCAACGGTTTGCTCAAGTACGACAAGGACCTGAATTTGGTCGGGGATCTGGCTTCTTCATGGAAAGTAACCGGGGGCAAAGAACCCGTGATTGTTTTCAATCTTAGGAAGGGCGTGAAGTGGCATGACGGAGTAGAGTTCACCGCGGAGGATGTCAGGTTCACCTTTGAGAGGGTGATGGATAAGAAAACCAATACGGTAAGAAGGAGCGATTTTGAACTCGTAAAAGAGGTAAGGATTCTCGGCAGGTATAAGTTGAGGGTTAGATACAGGGAGCCTTTCTCCCCGGGATTGGAGAGCTGGGGAATCGGGATAGTTCCAAAACATTTGCTTGCCGGCGAGGACATAAATACTGCCGCATTCAACCGTCATCCGGTAGGCACCGGGCCTTTTCGTTTCAAGGAGTGGGTCAGCGACGAGAAAATAATCCTTGTGGCAAATGACGATTACTTCGAAGGAAGACCGTATCTGGACAGGATTATCTTTCGCATCATACCGGAGACTTCACTGAGTGAGATTGAGCTTCTGACGGGAGGTATTGACTATGCCGGCATCTATGCGCACCAGTACGAAAGGATGAAGGCAAATCCCGATTTCAGGGTTTATAAACGTCCCAGTTTGGGTTATACGTACATAGGATATAACCTCGAAAATCCCCTTTTTAAGGACAAAAAAGTGCGGCAGGCACTGACGTATGCTCTTGCCAGGGAGGAAATTGTGGATTACGTGCTCTACGGGCACGGGGTGGCGGCAACCGGACCTTTTCCCAATCATATGTGGTATTATAACCCTCAGGTCATGCCCTATGCGTATTCGCCGGAGAAAGCGAGACAGCTTCTTGCGGAAGCCGGGTGGACTGACAGCAACGGGGACGGGATTCTTGACAAAGAAGGAAAACCGTTTAGGTTTATTCTCATTACCAATAGCGGGAATGACGTGCGGAGGGATATCGCAGTGCTCGCTCAAAGGCAGTGGAGTAAAATTGGGGTTGAGGCAATTCCCAGGCTTTATGAGTGGTCCACCTTCTTGAACAGCTACATCAATCCGAAAAACTTCGATGCATGTATTTTGGGCTGGTCTCTCTCTGTTGATCCCGATGGCTATTCGATCTGGCACTCAAGCCAGATAAAGGACGGTTTCAACTTCGTGTCCTACCGTAATGAAGAAGTTGACAGGCTTTTGGTTCTTGGCAGAAGGGAATACGGAAAGGAAAAAAGGAGAGCGATTTATCACAGGATTCACGAAATATTGGCTGAGGAACAACCTTACACTTTTTTGTATGTTGCAGAGGCAATGCCGGTGCTGAGCAAGAAATTCATTGCGGTTGAACAACTTGATGATAAAAAAATCTACCGCCCGATAAAGATGGAAAAATCAGGGCTGATGTATGATTTGATTAAGTGGTATGTACCACAGGAAAGCTCAGGGATTAGTGATCAGTGGTCAGTTAGATGAGAAAATATGTCCTGAAACGGCTTTTACAGTGTATCCCGACGCTTTTCGGAATAACCGTGATTTCGTTTGTCGTAATTCACCTTGCTCCGGGAAGTCCCATCGGTATGCAGTTAAACCCGAAAGTCTCGCCGAGAATTGTCGAACAGATGAGGGAAAATTATGACCTGGACAAACCTATGCATGTTCAATACGTTCTCTGGCTGAAGAGATTGTTTAAGGGGGGTCTTTATTCGTTTAAGGATGGGAAACCTGTCTTGCAGAAAATCGGGGAAAGGCTTCCCGCCACCGTAGTCCTCAACGTTGTTTCCGTAATTCTGATATTCGGGTTTGCTATTCCTCTGGGAGTTTTTTCTGCGACGCACAGGTATTCCTTACTTGACAACATGGGGACACTCGCGGCATATGTCGGAATTTCAATTCCCGGTTTTTGGCTCGCCTACATTCTGATACTTGGCGCCGTCAAAATGTTTGGTGTTCCCGTGCTTGGCATGAGGTCGTTTGCCGTTGCAGAATTGAGCTTCTGGCAGGTAAGTCTTGACCGTATCTGGCATCTGGCACTCCCTTCGTTTATCCTTGCAGTGGGGGGTATTGCGGGCATTTCCCGCTACATGCGTTCAAGCATGCTCGAGGTGATACAGCAGGATTATATCAGGACCGCACGGGCAAAGGGATTGAGGGAAGATGAGGTTTATTACAAGCATGCATTGCGGAATGCACTTTTGCCCATTGTTACGATAATCGGTTTTCTCATTCCGGGTCTTATAGGAGGTTCGGTGATTGTGGAGACTGTATTTGCCTGGCCGGGTATCGGTAGGCTGGCATACCAATCTGTTCTCTCGAGGGACTATCCTACGGTTATGACGATTATGACAATCTCGGCTGTTCTTGTGCTGTTGGGAAATTTGGCGGCGGATGTTCTCTACGCAGTCGTCGATCCGCGTATCAGATATCCTAAAAGATAGTAGTCAGAGGGAAAACACTAAATACTAAACTCGAAACACTAAACAAATCCAAAATCAGAAACTCAAAGCCCAAAACAGTTTTGCTGTCATTCTGACCCTGAGCGGAGCGAGGGGGAAGAATCTCGTGGAGCCTTCGCTTCGCTCAGAGTGACATCTACAGTGTCATTTAGAATTTAGGGTTTAGAGTTTAGGATTTGCCCAAACCCCGAATGCTTTCGGGGCAAGCTTCGTGAGGAACAGACATGGGTGTATGGACTTACTTTAGGAGAAATAGGCTTGCGATTGCGGGGATGGGAATTGTCCTCCTGATATTTCTGATGGCGGCAATGTGTCCTCTCATAGTGCGTTATGACCCGGGGGATGTTAGAGTTGACACAAAGCTGATTGGCCCGTGCGGGGAACATCCCCTTGGAACCGACCATCTGGGCCGTGACGTTTTGAGCCGGATGTTATACGGAGCAAGAATTTCTCTGTCAGTGGGATTTGTTGCTGTTGGTATTTCCATTGCCATAGGGATTTTTGTCGGAGCAATTGCAGGTTACTACGGCCGGTGGATTGACGCAGCTCTGATGAGATTTGTTGACGTGATGATGTGTTTTCCTGCATTTTTTCTGATTCTCACCGTGATTGCTCTTCTTGGTCCGAACATTATCAATGTAATGATTGTTATCGGGATAACAAGCTGGATGGGGACGGCGCGGCTTGTCCGGGCTGAGTTCCTTTCCCTGAAGGAGAGGGAGTTTGTTCTCGCGACCCGTTCTCTCGGGTTCACCGACCGTAGAATAATATTCGCGCACATACTGCCGAATGCACTGGCGCCCGTGATTGTGTCTGCTACCCTTGGTGTTGCCGGTGCTATTCTGCTGGAGGCAGGCTTGAGCTTTCTCGGGTTTGGAGTTCAACCCCCTTCTCCGAGCTGGGGTAACATTCTCACCGAGGGCAGAACTTACATATTCGATGCCTGGTGGCTGACTCTCTTCCCGGGGCTGGCAATCCTCATCACGGTGCTTGCCTTTAATCTCGTTGGAGAAGGACTCAGAGACGCTCTGGACCCAAGGCTGCGCGGCGTAAGAGGCTGACTCTGTCTTTTAAACTTGACATTCGGACTTCTAATGACATAATTGGTAACCAACATGTGTAGTGAATATCGTGCCCCTGTGGCGGAATTGGTATACGCGGCAGGTTGAGGGCCTGTGCTCGAAAGGGCGTGCTGGTTCGAGTCCAGTCAGGGGCACCACATATATACAATTACGAATTGCGAATTAGGAATTAAGAATTGCAAATCCTGTCATTCCCGCCCCGTATCAAGTACGGGGTAAATTGCAACGGGAATCCAGTAGTGATCAGCGCTGGTCGTC